>JALHSV010000053.1 GCA_022865525.1 Thermodesulfovibrionales bacterium | reverse complement strand
TCAGAAGAACGGAATAAAAAGCAAAAAAATCAGCAAGGCCTAATCCGCCATTTATTTCTTTTTGTAATCTCCCCTTTTGTAAAAATAGGTCAGGCATCTTGCCTGACAAATGCAGTTACAATAAATTCCGGCTTAAGTATGGTAAGAAAGAACTGTCATCCTGAACTTGTCGGAGCGGCTTTCCGCGATGACTCGTGCCGAGTTTCAGGATCTCCTGCAATTTGAAGAACGATATAACTGATCAGATGCTGTTCGCCACAGCGAATCCGCCGAGGAGGAAATTGAATTCAGCATGACAATTTCTGATAGGACGATATTTTTTGAGTCAGGATGCCTCTGCTATTTTCTTCGGTATCCACAAACATAATTTCAGAGTGTAAAGAATCCCGACAAAAATCAGGGTAAAAAGTGTTAAATATCTTTACACATTTTTATTTCCCAAATAGATGCGGGATAAGCCATTGAAAAACATGAAGGAATAATTACGGATGTCGGGCATACTTATTGCAAACTCATCACCGAAATGTTCTATAATCTACACATGGCAAATCCTGAGCTTTTCGAAAAAAAGTTTTCCATCCTTCAGGAGATCACAAATACCATTATCATTACAGAAAATATCAATGCATTATCAAACCTGATTCTTGACCTCGCCATGAGTTACACGAATGCAGAAAAGGGCTCACTCATGCTCCTGAACAAACGCGGAGACCTCACCATCTTTGCTGCACGCGGAATAGATAACGATCTCGTCTCAACATACAGGGTCAAGAAAGGAGAAGGCATTGCCGGCACGGTGGTTGAATCCCGGCAGCCCTTCCTGGTTGACGATATTGAAAAACATGAGGCATTCAAGGGAAAGAAGAGGGACCGTTACAGAACAAAATCATTCATATCATGCCCCATAATCATTAAGAACAAAGTGCTCGGCGTACTTAACATCAATGATAAAAAGGACGGCTCGACTTTTTCCGAAGATGAATTTGAGCTGATTAAGGTTATTACGAATCACGCTGCTATTGCCTTTGAAAATGCCTTCCTCATGAACCAATTGAGGACGAAAACAGCCGAACTTGATGAGATCAACAAGAGACTCATAGAATCCGATATTGCAAAGTCGGAATTCCTTACATTACTCTCCCATGACATGCGCACACCCCTGAATTCAATAAAGGGCGCCGTTTACTACCTGCAGCAGACAGAAAATCTCACAAAGAGCGCCCAGAAGGAATTCTATGACATCGTCTCCAAGGAGACGGTGAATCTGACATCGACAGTCGAAAATTTAATCGATTTTCTGAGGAGCGAGGATGAAACCAAGTTATTGAAACAATATCCGATAAACCTCAACAGTCAGCTCAGTGAACTTTCAGCCTTGAAATCTTTCAGGAAAATCCTCACCCGCAAAAATCTGACATTGCTTATCGACATTCCGGATGATCTGCCTGACATCATCGGGGACCGGATACGGGTTACCCAGTTCTTCATCAATCTGATCGAAGCGATAAGCCACTATCTTGAATCGGGTGATACCATTACCATTTCCGCCGGCGAGAACGATTTTGTGCAGCTGGGCATATCCTTTTCAAGAAAAATGCCTACGCATATTTTGTCGCATCTGTCCAACGTCAGGCGTATGCTGAATGGCGAGAAGCATGAGGAACTGGTAAAGCTCTTTATTGCACAAAAAATCGCCGAGCTGCACAAATGGGACTTGACTGCTGAAAATACTGAGGATAATTTCCGGATAACGCTGAAAATTTCGAAGAGCGCAAAACAAAAGGCCGAGGCTTTCATCAATACAACGACGGATTTGTTTGTTGAGTTTGTATCAGAGTTGCTGAATCTTGAGGTCTGTTCCATCATGCTGGCTGATGAATTCACCGCTGAACTCACCATAAACAGTGCCAGAGGCCTTGACGAACATATCATAAGGGGGACGAGGATTCGGTTTGGCGACCAGATTGCCGGATGGGTTGCGATGGAAGGGAAACCATTATTGATTGAGGACATCGAGAATGATCCCCACTTCAGCAGAAGAAATATCCCTCACTACAGCACGAAGTCCCTGTTGTCAGTCCCATTAAAGAGTAACGACAAAGTAATCGGCGTGCTGAATATGAGTGACAAGAGAACAAGTCAGCCGTTTACGGAGAGAGATCTGCAGATTGCATCAATGATCAGTGAACGGATTTCTTTTATCCTGAAGAGGCTTCATGCAGGTGAGT
Organism: Thermodesulfovibrionales bacterium; assembly: GCA_022865525.1. Taxonomy (GTDB): domain Bacteria; phylum Nitrospirota; class Thermodesulfovibrionia; order Thermodesulfovibrionales; family SM23-35; genus JALHSV01. Next base: position 602 of record JALHSV010000053.1, on the reverse strand, counting down.
TTTCGGATGATACTTTCAAACATTTTATTGCATCATTGGACAATATCATCGGCATTGAGAAAAATTTTCATAAGAAACAGAACCTTGTATTTGATTTCATGCATCAGATAATGGACAAACTCGGAGCCAGCGAACACGAGAAAAAAACCGCTCTCTATATCTGCTTACTCTACGACATGGGGCTCTCGGTTTTTAACGATGCTGTTTTAAAGAAACGCGAACTCACAACCCTGGAGTTACGCTCTGTAAGGGCTCATCCATTAACAACCATCGACCTTATCAAAGACTTTGAGTTTTCCGAGGAAGTGAAAAAGGCGATTATGCATCACCATGAGAGATATAATGGCGGGGGATATCCTGACGGGATAAAGGGTGAGGAGATACCTTTTATTGCGAGAGTGCTTGCTGTCGTAGATGCTTACTGTTCAATGATTGATGAACGGCCCTACAGAAAGGCATACACAAAAGACGAGGCTTTGCAGGAGATGCAAAAAGGGGCAGGATCATTGTATGATCCCAGGGTGGTTGCGGCTTTGGAAGAGGTTTTGAAGAAATAAGAGAAAACTCTGCCCCTACCTAATATTACTTAATCCGTGCTTTCT
>JALHSV010000052.1 GCA_022865525.1 Thermodesulfovibrionales bacterium | reverse complement strand
GGAAAAATCGCAAGCCGCGGCCGAATTGGCGCTGGCTGTAGCCATGAAGGGCAACCGCAATTCACTTTCCGACGCCGGTGTTGCCGGCTTGACCGCCGCCGTGTGCGCCGAAGGAGCGCTGTACAATGTACTGATCAACACTCAGGAAATGGCGGCCGATTCTTTTCGCAGCGAAACCCGAGCCCGGGCGCGCCAGATGTGTGCGAACGTGCTGGAAACCGTGGCCAGGATCAAGGCCGAGATGGACAAGGGGTTTGCCGAATAGCAATCCGTGACACGTAACGCGTGACGAGGAAGAAAAGAAAGCGAGGTTCGACGTTCATATTTATTAGTTCCTGTGTTATTGGGATTCTTGGTGTTTAAAGTTCTGTGGAAGTTCTGTTTTTTTGGATAAAATAGGAAAAGTTGGGAAAAAACAGCGAATTTTTTTTCAATTCTTTAAAAAACTTTAGGATGATTCCGTTCATATTCAACATTCTTCAGGTAATCAATAATTACTTCATCCTTATTTCGGAAATCCCCTGGAAGCCAAGTGTTCATAGGAAGAATAGGAACCTGAAGTACAACGTCCTTCCATTCGTTGTATCCATAGCGAGAAAAGAAAGTTATATCAATGAGCCTTTTATCAGGAGGCGAGGAGTTCAAGGTCATTATGTATATCCACGGAGGAAATGCTATTTCACTAAAGATAATGGGATTTACGGAAGGCTGAAGACTCGCCTTCGTAGTTAGGCCGCTTTGCTTTATTTTGTTAGACAAATTATATCCGGCATAAATACGAATGTTTGGCTGAATGTACCTAATATGTTTATTCAAAACAAATTTGACTAGTTCTTCATATACAGATTGAAATTGAGGCCCGTTCGTGCTAAAAAACATGCAAACAATTTGCTTTATAATTCGCAACGGGAATATATGAAATGGATAGGCTAAACTAGGAGCGATTTTTGTAAATCCACCTAGATAGAATCCTTGGTATGCCCACTCGGCATATGCGTCGCCGTACCAACGCCCTGTATCATTATTGCAATATCCGCATAGAGTATATGCGCCGACGCCTCTTTGAGATACCTCTCCTCTTGTAATCTCTGCAAATGGGTCATTGCTTTTTTTTTCGTGTTCTAAAATCTCATCTAAAGTTCCTTTTATGACGCGCTTATTATTGAAGGCTGATTCAGGGGGAACGTGTTCAAATGTTACATGGCCATAGTTTCCGCAAATATGGCAAATCCCCATTCTCTTTTCCATGGAAACATTTTATGATGAAAAAGATATTTTTGGAAATCTAACCTACATACAATGTCTTCCTGATTTTTGACTTTCAAGACACCCCCGATTGATAATGAAAATAATAATTGATTGTTAGATTGTCGAGATGTATCATTTGGATATGAATGAATCGGATTTAAATATTATAGAACAAGGTTTATCCAATTTTATTGAAGGTAGTAAAAGAGATAGAATAATCAAATTATTCTTTTTTAGAAAACGTTGGTTTCTTGGTAAATTTATTCCTACTCAATATTTTTATTCCTTTAAAAAAAGCAAGATTTATATAAAGGCAGTTTTAGTTAGAGGCAAAATCAAAAAACCATTTAAATTGAGAGTTAGAAGGTTTTTTTCAGGAGTTCCACATTTATTAAAATTACCCGATGGCCAAATTCTTACATTCAATTTCAAGAAAGGTGAAGAAGAATGTATATCAGACGAATGTATTACAATTAGATTTCCAATCCCTGATATTTACTACATTGGTTTTTTAGTATTTGATTTGGATAAAAATATTATTTCTGAAAAAGAACTAAGTATATTCCCAAGTTATTTTGAAAGAGAAGATGATACAATCCGCCCTATAAATTTCTCAAAAAAACAATACGAGACGATTATCGTTCAAGACTATTTTTCTTATAAGGTAACACAACTTACAATATGGTTGATAGTACTAACAGGTATTCTAACTATTCTAACTGCCGCTTTAATATTTTTATCAAAAAACACCCCTAACATTTTCAAAAAATTATTATTTTTCTAACATCCCCTACTGTTTCAAACCTCTAAAAAAAGTAAAACGGACACCCCGAACTTGACAAGATAGTTTTACCCCCTATGATTGTATTTACGAAATCCAAAACAAAGGAGAAACAAAAATGCCGAAAGGGAAAAGGGGAATACAAATGGTAGAAATGAAAGTTAGAAATAGAATAACTAAAGAAGAAAGAACGGTATGGAAAGATTTGAAAAGTGGAGAAGTGGAGTTGAGTGATATTCACAGCAGTAAAACATATGAAGGTGAAATATTTTTTCAAGATTGGGAACCATTAGGACTCGTTCAAAATGTAATGAAAACAGTAAGTGCAAGGGAAAAAAAGACAGGGAAAATAAGGGTTGCAGAGATTGACGAAAAAAACAATAGGGTAAAAGTTTTTCTTCCAAGGGAAAAGGGTTCAATAGGTGTTGGCGACTCACTAGCCCAATACATGACCCTTGAACAGTTCTATGCAGATTATGAAGTTCTGGAACCTGATAAAAAGGACAGAGAACCTTCAAGAGTATTAGTAGGGATTTGAGAGAGTATAGTTTTGGAGTTGTGAATATTTGCCTTGTAGGTAGGGCCTCACTCCAAAACCTACAAGTGGCCCTACCAACCTTCGACCCTTCGCCGCCGCTGGCGAACCTTGTGAACTTTAGAACCTTGTTATTACCCTTTCTAACCTGTCCTGATTGTCATGATTATCCTGACCTTTCCTAACCCTTCACAACAGGTTGAAACCCTTTGAAACCTTGTCATTATCCTTTGTGATACATTCTAACTAATGATAAAGATAATTGATTGTGGGCCATCATAAGCGATTGTAAAAGATGCTATTAGTAGTATAGGAATAGGACGGGTAGAGATATTGAGGAAAGTGTTCTAGAAAATTCCCCTTCTACCTACTCACAATCGTATTTTTTATTATCAGGGAATGAATAGGTTCGAACCTTTCGCCCTTTGTATTATTCCCCTGATTCGGTATTTGTTGTAGACTATATGATACCATTGTGGTTGTTGATTGCTGAAATTTGAAAGGGTTTGGAATAAGTTCCGGCCCCCTTGTTATTACTATTCAGCAGTTGTGAAAAGTAATGATAGGGAATATAATTTATTATATTAAAGTTAGTTTATTTTAAGGAGGGGGGAAAATGCCTTATGGAGATTTTAGAGGGAAGTGTTATGTGGATTTTCCAACATCCATGCTAGAGATCGAAAATGTTGTTAGAGATTTGAAAATCAAATCCGACGGCTTGACATTCATTGGCTTTCGATTCGATGCGGGGGAGAATCATCCCGATAGAAAAGACCCGCCAAAAATCGGGGTTTCCCTACTTGCTGTCAAAGATGATTCTTGGAAAGGAAAGTTCGAAACCATTGGAGAATATATTCAAAATGAAGAAGAAATAAGGGTTATAAAATATTCTACTAAACTAAATCTAGTTCAATTCTTCAATAATTATCTAAAAAGATTTTGGGGAACTTTAGTTTGGGAAAATTTAGAAAACAAAACTCTTGATATCACCGATTTTGAAGAATAGGAGAAGACATGACTAATAATGACAATATGAAACTAGAAGAGTTGAAAACCGAAAAACTTATTGAGGAGAAGAACGGGCTCATAAGAGAGAATTTTCAAAAATTCGGACGGCTCATGAACGAAACGGAAAAGTCTATAAAAAATTCTTGGGGATACCGTAAGCAATTGAGAGAAAGAATCAATAAACTGAAAAAACTCCTTGCAGCTCTCCCTGATAAACTTTGACGTTCGAAATTCGATGTTGAAGAATAAGGCAAAGGGCAGGCGCAGTGTTAATGATCGGAACAACAGGTAGATGTTGAAAAAATCGGTCAAGAATTGTGTGGGGGCGGTTCGTGAACCGCCCTCTTTAGGAATGGCGCGATAGCCTGTTTTCTCGGGAGGGCAAATGAAAAAAAAGCAATGGCTGATCCTATCAATCCTTTGGATTTTCCTCTCCGCGCCGGCGTGGCCGGCGGCTGACAACGAGCTGGACACGCTGCCCATCGGGGCGTCGCCGCAGCGCCTGGATCTGGCCGTGCTTCCGGTTGGACAGATCATGGCCACGACCCGGGGTCAGGAGATTGATATGCCAACCCTGGTCCGGCAGAACCTTGACAAGGATGTTTTCATCATTGGCG
>JALHSV010000438.1 GCA_022865525.1 Thermodesulfovibrionales bacterium | reverse complement strand
TGAGTTCGGTACTTGTTTCTCTTGCTGCGGACAGGAGAAGGGACGGAAAGAGCCAGGACGCCCTCACACTCTACCAGGCTGTTATGGAGAAATATCCTTCAGAAGCCGAGGAATCCCTCTGGGGTATCGGCTGGACATACTTTCTCACAGGGGAATATCGGAAGGCATCAGAAATTTTCTCACGCCTTCATAGTACATACAACGATCCGAAATATCTCTACTGGAAGACTCGCAGTCTTGAATCTTCCGGGGAGGGTGCTCTCACAGACTATCCTGAAACATCGGGAAAGGGGATGGATTTCTACAGTATCATGCTGAATGCGAGAGCCGCGAGCCGTCATCAGCAATCACAGAATACGGAACGGGAAGGATTCATGAAACCTGTCACCGTTGTTCAGGGAACATCGTACTCTTACCGGGAGATTGAGCGCATTGAGTACCTCCTTGAGCTGGGTCTTACAAACGAGGCGTTATCCGAGATGATCCATATCTCGAAAAATACCAGCTCAATAGAAGATCTTCTTTACCTCTGCTCCAAATTCCAGGAATTAGGGGAATATAAATTTTCGGTCAGGCTGGCAGGTAAAATACCGAATATTACCAATGCCGCACATGATTTCCTCTATCCCCTTGCTTACCAGAATCCGATCGAGGCATTGTCCGCAAAATACTCACTCGATCCTTTCCTGGCACTTTCGATTGTGAGGGAAGAGAGCAGATTCGATTATGAAGCCAGGTCTCCTGCAGGTGCGATAGGCCTCATGCAGCTTATGCCCGGTACCGCGTTCAAACTCGATCGTGAACTGAGCGTTGGCGTTCACACTTCGCGGGATTTGACCGATATTAAGAAAAATCTTCACATCGGTATTTATTATCTCAGCTATCTCGTCAGGGAGTTCGGTGCTTATCCCCAGGCAATTGCTGCATATAATGCCGGGGAGGAAACCGTGAGAAAATGGCTCCTGAAAGGAAATTATAAATCCGCTGATGAATTCATCGAAGACATCCCCTACAGTGAGACACGAAATTATGTGAAAAGGGTACTGACAACATTTTTCGAGTACAAAAGAAGCTATGCAAAAGACCCATACAGCATCAGCATGAACCTTGAAAAGATGTAGACTTTAACCTGATTGTTCTGGTATTTTAGGTACGATGGTTTTTAGAAAAACCCTCTTTGACGACGACCAAATCAAGGATCCATCAAAAGACGGAAAAAAGGAGGTTAAGCCATTGGAAAAACTGAAAAGTTTTGAAGATAAAATCTCGACCGCGATAGAACGGGTCAAGACTCTTAAAGAGGAAAAGACACTTTCTGAGAGAAAAATACGGGAACTCGAAAGACTCCTCGATGATAAAAGCCAGGAAGTGGAACATCTTAGATCAGAAAAGAACGCTATAAAGGGCCAGCTTGAATCTCTTCTCAGCGAACTTGAGACTCTCGAGGCTGACTAAGAACAATGGGCAGCACCGAGGTCTACATTTTAGGGCAGAAATATTCGATCAGGGGAGATGCCCCTGAGGAATATATCAGGGAACTCGCCGCCTATGTTGACAAGAAACTGAAGGACGTATACAATGCCGCACCGAATATTACACCGGTGAAGGCAAGCATCCTTGCCGCACTCGACATCGCAGACGAACTCCATAAGCTGAAAAACCAGCAGGACGAGATGACCAGGCATATCGAGGAAAAGGCATCGACCCTCGCATCATTGTTCGATTAGCGTAAAGGCTTCCTAACCTTCTTCTCTCCCCGATTGTCAAATCTTCCCTCTCGTGGATATAATCAGTTCTGTATGAAAAATCTCTGGAGTATTCGGATGCGAGCATCGAAACCTGTCGATGGGATGCGGTCGACGGTCAGCAGTCGGAAAGAAGTACATATTTCAGGTGCTGAAGGGCTCTATCCGATATCGGAAATCCCGATAGTTGTCAGGCAGTATACCGAAAGGGCATTGAACCACCCGAAAGGTAAGGCTGACAAGATCGTTATTACCGTTGAAGTCATGAAGCAGAGGCCGAAAATGATATCAGCTTTGCCTGTAAGCACCGTCATCTCACAGACACCGGCTGAAGGGAAGACAATTGTTCAGGAGATTCTTCTGTCATTGGAAATCACAAGAAAGGCTGCTCATACTGCTTTCGCGATGATAAAAAAAGGAAATATGAGGGGTGCTGCACTGATCAGTTCCGGGAAAGGCGCCCGTCTTGAACCTGACAGGCAAAGGGGTGTAAGGGTATCACGCCTCGGGATCACCGGGTTGGCGTCAAAGCTGCTTTCGACTCGGCTCTCGCGTGATAAAATCAATAC
>JALHSV010000437.1 GCA_022865525.1 Thermodesulfovibrionales bacterium | reverse complement strand
TTTGATTTACAGATATCAGGCCATGTTCACAGGGGCCAGATATTCCCCTTCAGCATCATCACCGGACTGTACTATCAGACACAGGCAGGATTTGCAACCCTTTCGGACGGATCATCCCTCTATGTCAGCAGGGGTTCAGGCACATGGGGTCCGCCGATCCGCTTTTTATCACCACCTGAAGTGACAGTCATTGACCTTGTACATGCTGAATAAGAAAAGAATGTACCTGTGCCGATAGACTTTGAAAAGACTCCCATAGATTTGGGAAGAATATTGTTCTATGTTTTTTTTGAGAGCCTATTTTACAATAGACCATGCGGAATATCCTTGTAATATCAAAGGAATCAAAAGAATTGCGGTCTCTTTTCCGCTCAGTACGGGGGAATGTGAACCGTAATGACTCGAAACAGCTTGGGGTATCAATTGAGACAAATACAGTGAATCCTCTGCGGTTTGACATCGCCTTCCTTGATCTTGATCTCATCGACTGGCAGAAAAGGCTCCTTGAATTGCGCCATAGTCTTCCGGTGATTGCTTTCTCGAAGGCAGATGTTCATAAAGCAGTCGCAGCGATGAAGCTCGGCGCAACGGATTTCCTTGAGAAACCGCTCAAAGCCGAAGTTCTCATGCAGGTTATCAGAAGCCACAAGAAAAGGATACTTGATAATGAATACGGTTTCGATGAAACAATCGGTACAAGCACGGTAATGCAGGAAGTTTTTGGTCTGATAAAAAAAGCAGCAGTAAGTGAGAGCAATGTCCTGATTACCGGGGAGAGCGGCACCGGAAAGGAGCTTGTTGCAAGGGCTATCCACAAATGGAGTCCGAGAAAAGATAAGTCATTTGTTATCATCAATTGCAGTGCCATTCCTGACACCCTTCTCGAGTCGGAGCTTTTCGGTTTTGAGAAGGGAGCATTTACCGGAGCCAATTATACCAAGAAAGGTCTGCTTGAAATAGCCGATCGCGGAACGGTTTTTTTTGATGAGGTCGGGGATGTGTCTCCCTTGTTCCAGACAAAAATTCTGAGGGTCATCCAGGAAGGCGAGATATTGCGCATTGGAGGTACACACACTATTACCGTCGATGTGAGGATTATTGCAGCAACGAACAAGAACCTCGGCATTGCTACGAAAAAAGGATTTATCCGGGATGACCTTTATTACCGGATCAATGTTATCAATATTCACCTCCCTCCGTTGAGAAACAGGATGGAGGACATCCCGGTACTGGTGGCTCATTTTATTAAAAAACATACCCGCAAGCGGAAAGATCTTTTAATCAAAGGGATCAGTGATGAGGCCATGAATGTCCTGGTAAATTATGCATACCCTGGTAATATCAGGGAACTTGAGAATATCATCGAGCATGCAATATCCTTTGCAAACAGTCAAAAAATTTTACCGGTTGATTTGCCTGCCCACCTTCAGCGAACTCCTTCCCAGAAAGTCAGCCCTTCACTGAAGTTAAAAGAAACCCTGAAAAGTGTTGAAAAGGAATTGATATGGGCAGCCTTGCAAAGATCGGGGGGCAACATTACCAAAGCAGCCTCTGAGCTTGGCATACACAGACAACAACTCCAGCGAAAATTAAAGAGTGTCAAAATTGAAACATAGTGTTTCTCCGCAATAAATAATTGCTATTGTTATTTCATCCTCTGTATTAAGAACAAGCAACCATAAGCATCAATAAGTTGCAGGAAATTGCTGTTTCTCAAATAATTCAACTATATTTCAATATGTTAGATAACTGGCAGATATATTGCTTATTATTAAAAATCATAAAGACATGAAGTAATAAGCATATGAAGATTGAAAGAACCATAGACAGAGACAGCAAGCAAAAACTATATGTTCAAATCTACTCGATTATAAAGGAAAAAATCGCAAATGGAGAATGGCCTTCGGGAACACAGATACCCACAGAGGACGAGCTCTGCAAAACATATGATGTCAGTAAGGTAACCGTGAGGGAGGCGATTCAGGAACTTGCCAGAGAAGGTTATCTGAAGAGACAGCAGGGGAAAGGCACCTTTGTATTGTATTCAGTGTCTCACCTGGGATTGGTGATGAGAATACGGTTAACAGATGTTGTGTATGGAGAGGGGGTGACAACAAGAAAGGAGCTTTTAGAAAAGAGATCGATAGAGCCTTCAGAGGATATCAAGAACGCCTTGCTTACAGAGAACGAAGTGTTTTATGCACGCTATAAGAGTTCCGTTGACGGCGATTCTCCTGTTATGGAGGAGATGTATATCCCTTTGGTTACACTCCTGTCAATTAACGATGAG
>JALHSV010000436.1 GCA_022865525.1 Thermodesulfovibrionales bacterium | reverse complement strand
GGTCGGCCTCGACCTGGCCGAAATCGGGGTTGATGGTGAAGTCGAGGGTCAGGTCGCTGGTCAGGCCGATCTTGCCGTCGAGGCCGCCCAGCAATTGGCTGCTTGAACCGGTCACAAAAGGGTTGCCCGCTTCTTCAGGTGACAATTGCCCTTTGGCCACGGCGTAGGGGATGATCTCGATCTGGTGCTGGGCGCGGATGCCCTGCAGTCCATCGAGCACGCCGAAGAGGCTGACAAATCCCGCGGCGTCTTTGGGCATGTGCTGCCAGGAGGAGATCTCCTGCTTGCGGTACAGCAGGCGCCGCACCTGAAAGCCGAAGGTCATCGCGTCCCCGGAAGCGAAGCGCAGCTGGCTGAAGGGAATGGCCATCTCGGCCGTCCAGCCGCCCGCGTCGACGGTCGTCTTGGCCGTCCAGACCGGGTCCCAGGTGGAGTCCTGGTTGTTGCTGTCGCCGGAGAGGATCACGTCGGCCTTGACGCCGGCGGCGTTGACCTTGAAGCCGAAGGCGGTGCGCTTGTCGAAGTAGCTGTCGATGTACACCGCCAGGTAGTCGCCGTCGATGTTGTCCCGGCGCGATACGCGGCGCTCGATTTCACCCGCCTGGCCGTCATGGCAGCGGACCAGGACGTAGATGTTTTTATCGTCGTACATGACCTTGAACTCGGTGGGCTCAGTGGGCGCTTCGCCGCAGCGCGGGTCGCTCTGCACGAATTGACCGCCCCACTCCACCTTGTCCCAGCAGGGGTCGTCGGTTTTGCCGTCGATCAGCGGCGCGTGGGGGTTGATATGTTTGCTTAAATAGACCCGCTTGTCCGCGGAGAACATTGACATGATCCCTATTATTGCCATTATGATTATAAAGATAATTCTTTTCATTTTCAGCCTCTTCGGTTTTTTATTAATTTTGCCATCACCCGTTTAGACGTGGAAAAGCAAAAAAGGTAACAAAGATCATAAAACAATAGTGACAAGTAACAAGTGACGAGTGACAAGGAAGAATAAAAACAGGGCAATAGGCGAGAGGCTATGGGCGATAGGAAAGAAAAATGGAAGAGAGAGGGAAGAGAGGTGTAGGGGCGGTCCGCCGGCGCTTCGCTGGGCGGATGGTCGCCCTTCCTAAATTCCAATGTTCAAAACAAGGGCAAAAAATATTCTTCTGAAAGGAACGCAAATTTGCGTTTCCTACCAAATGGGCGACCGCCGGTCGCCCCTACGCCTTGTCTTCGTTTGGGTTATTTGGTTATTGGAAATTAAACAGGGCGACCCACCGGGTCGCCCCTACGGGAATTGGCGATCATGCGGGAGGGTTGCAAACCCTCCCCTACATGAAGATATTGCCTTTTCCTGCTAACACTAACACTATCACTAACACTGATCTCCAGTCGCTGTAATTCGAGATCCCCAATGTTACATTTTTCCCTATTGCTTGTTTTTTTTTTAGCACCTATACTTTTCTCTTATTCGCAGCATGGATGCTAAGAAAATTCGTCCTCCCCTGAAAAAGCTTACAAAGGTTAACGGCGGGAGCTTGGAGATAAGGATTTCTAGCATTGTGTTATACTAAATATTAGAGGGAGAATTTTTAATGGAAAAACACAAAGTGCGTGCTGTTTATGATGATGATCTTCTTGATTTGTTGGACTTAATCGGAATTCGTAAAGCTCTCGAAGTGGGACAACTCAAATGTCATGAATGTGGAGACCCAGTAAAATTAGATAATCTTCAAGCCATAGTGCCGCTCGGGAAAAATATCGGCGTTCTATGCTCGAAAACCATCTGTCTAAAAACGTTCCAACTTACTCAAGGGGAATGTAAACAATGAGCGAATACCTTGCAGATATCCTAAAAATATTATTTTTCGGTCTTCCCCCCATTGTCGTTGTAGTTTTACTTCTTCTTTTTTTTCCAGAAAAAATTGAAAAATCGTCTGCTTTACTCTGGAAATGTATTGGAAAGCTTGGTGGATTCTTTCGCTCTGCGCGCAAACGATATATCAAACACGATCTTCAAGGTCGTATTAATGACTATGTAAAACGATTACGGTCTAAAGTCCCCGGCTCTTTTAAAGATATTATTCAGCTTGAATGGGTTGATGCCAAAATGGAACGATCAAGTCTACTTGAAGACGGACGTATTATCTTAAGACTACGGTCCAATGATCCGGAAGATCACAACTTTGTACACGCATCTTATTTATATGTATCCAAGTGTTTACTACTTAAAACAAAACGGTATTTATCATTTCCCCAACGAGAAGCACTAGATATTTTTGTTACATCTAAACTACTTCGGGAAGAGAAGGATGCTGTTGTTGGGTTCTTTTTAGATGAATACCTTCACCCGAAAACCAGTGATCCGAAAAGTAAAACCGCTTTGTTGATAGATGATTTTGGAATAATTGACCGTGCTGGATTCTTTTTCCCTTTGCTTGTGCAAGAGTTGGAGTACTTAGGAGATAAAGTATTTGGACGACGTCGAGAAGATTTGATAGTAAAGGAAGTTAATGATCTTGTGATTTTCTTACGTCCAGTAAGCCAAAGAACAATAGGTGATGAGGGTGATCTCAATTTCAACGGATCATATACTCGATTTGGCATCGTTATAGTAGGAAAACGTTTGAAACTCCTAACTTCTCTTGTCCCATTTATTACATATATACGAAAAAATTTAGTTGAAAACGATGTTGACACGATTTACCTTTTAGGTCAAAAAGAAAACCGGTTAAAAATTGATAAAATTTGTGAAGAATTCACAAGTAAATATTTCTGTGCTCGAAGCATGGTGATAACACGTCCTTTGCGATTTCGCGACCACACAGAACATGTACTGCAATATATGGCGGTGTTAAGAAGAAAAGAAGTCGATCTGGTTATTCCATCAGACAAGGGGATATCAAAATGAAGAAATATAAAAATTGTGCTGGTTTTCGAACCAAAACACTTTTAGTTAAATAGCCAGGTAACCTTGTTCCGTGTTTTTATCTTTAACTCAGGAGGCGATTTAAAGTGAATAGCTATCCAGATATATTTTGGCATTGTTTTGTGAAACTAGTAGGTGTCCAAAAGTATGCGATTCGGAATGATATGACATTTGATCAACTAAAAACAGAGGTATTAACTCCATGGAAAAATTCATCTACATTTACAGTTTCAGGCAAGATTATCTCAAAAGATACTAAAATTGAAGAAATAAAAATAACTCAAACTGATGAACCACAAAGTGTTTTTGAGGATCGGCACAATTCGCGTAATCGAGAGAATGGCATTTGTGATCTAGCAACTGACAGAAAAATGCTTCCTATTTGGAATGGTCGCGATCTGACAAATGAACTTTTATTTGCAGAAAAAAAAGCTAATTTCTTCGATGATGATATGACTTTAATCGAAAGAGTTTGCAAACGTATTTCTTATGCCGCAAGGATTCTCTCGAATAGACAACGAAAAGGAAAAAACTCTTTTGAAATAAAAGATGAATATGATGTGCAAGATTTGCTTCATGCTGTTCTTCGAGCTAATTTAAAATACTCCGTGCAAGAGGATCCTCTTCCAAAGGTTGCCGGAACAAAATCCAGCAGAGCAGATATTTCGATCGAAGAACTTGGAATCCTAATTGAGATCAAATTTGTACGTTCTCCGGATGACCAAAAGGTAATTTTTAATGCATTCTCCCAAGATTTAGTACTATATTCGGCTTGGCCACATTTACGCAAACTACTATATGTTATTTACAATGCAAATGATCTGAGTGATCCTGAGGCCCTTGAGAAACTGAGTGGTCCGAAAAAAATAAGCGGAAAGGAATTTGCAGTCAATGTAATTCTAGTATAATCTGAAAAAAAGGCAATGGGGACGGACTGTGAAAAGGGGAAAATTGGAGACGTTGCTTGACTTTGTGACTTCAGCGAATTCGTGAAGAAGGAGTGAGTTATGGAATTCTATGGAGCGGAGAAGAAACGGCAGGTGGGGATCGCATTCATTCTGGGGATCGCCTCGCTGGTCGCGGTTTTTATCAGCCTTTTGGCGCTGAGCGATATCTACCATGGCGAGAGCGATCTTCGCTCGGAGTGGATGGCTCTGCGGGTCAGTTTCGCGGTGATCTTCATCTTTCAGGTTTTCGCGCTGATTACCTTCTGGAGAATGATCCGCAAGAAAAATGGCGGCGGATCGTGAGGCTGGAAATGAGGCTTCCGGCTTGAAGGGATATGGGCACAGTGCTTGACTTTGTGACTTTGGACTATTAGAGATAGAGGAAACAAATGAACGAAATAAAACTGGACGGCTACTGCGGGCTGTATTGCGGCGGCTGCGATATCTATCGGCTGTCGGAGAAGGCGAGGCAAACCGGGGTCAAGGCGAAGTGGGAGGAG
>JALHSV010000435.1 GCA_022865525.1 Thermodesulfovibrionales bacterium | reverse complement strand
TTTGTTCCTGTTTCAAGCGCGTGATAAAGTAACCGAAAAGCACCGAAAAGAATATTACCGGCAAAACATCACCGTTTGCCAATGCCTGAAAAGGATTTTCAGGAATGATGCGAATCAACAATTCCCCAACACCATATCCGGCCGCCGGTACATGTTCCACCGCTTGCTTCAACCCCACCTGGGCGCCCTTGCCCGGCTGCAAAATATTTACCAATATCTGCCCGGTAAGGATCGCCAGAAGGGTAGTGGCGATATAGTAAACGAAAGTTTTTAAGCCCAACCGCCCCAGCCCCGCCGCGCTGCCCACACTCACCACGCCACTGATGATGGATGTGACGATCAAAGGCAATATCGCCATACGCAAAAGCCGAAGGAAAATATCAGCCAACACTTGCGCCAAGGGAAGAATGCTTTCCCCGAAAAGATAACCCGCAAGAATGCCCAGGAAGAAACCCACAAAAATAAATGTCGTTAATGATGCCTTTTTTTTATTCATTTTATTTATTTGCTTGTAGCCGAACGCGAAGGTGCATGGGTTTCGTTTTCGGGGTCAACCGCGCCCAGCAGCCGCAACTGACAGGAAAATCAATTTTCTCCATGATTGGATTTTAAGTAATTTTTATTGAATTTGCAATGGAGAAAATCCCGAAACATCTGGTGACGGCACCCCTAGTCAAGAGGTCGAAGGGCAAATAGCTACGGGGGTGGATGGTCGGCTGCTGCCGCCCACCCTGCGGGCGGCTCACTGCGTTCGCCGTCCTGATTCGCAGATTGCGAATCAGTCGAACCCCGGTTTAGTGACTGAGAATCTGTTATAAAAAATCCTCAAAACCATGTATAGTCAAGCATTTACGTGTTTTTAGGGGGGACCCCTTGCCTGTCAAATCGTGTCAAAACGAGTTAAAAAAGCATTACAATTTCATTGCACCAAGAACTTAGACAGTAAAGGGTTTCCCCCGAAACTCCCCTATTCCGGGTGTCACCCCGGGTAGTTGAAATTCATAAAAGCCATTGCAATTTCGTTGCAATTTTTATGGAAGCCGATCAGGCCTTTTGGGGGCAGAACCGGACGCCGGCTGCCCCTTTTCTAAATTTGGATTCAATCCATAAGTGTTGGCTTACAGTATCCTATCCTCGCAAGCGTCATTGCCAGAGACGATGTAAATCTTCTCTCCTGGCTTGCGATGCTTATAATTAAACTTGCCCCATTTCAAATCCAAAGGTTTAATTTGGTGACCGCCAAAAATAGTGCCGAAAGCAGGACTTTCGTTATCTCCTCCCTGGATACAAGCAGCACCCTCCCCACGAACATTACGAGCGTCTGAAGGATGCGCATTAAACACTGATCGAGTAATACTATTACCATTAAACCATTCCGATGCACCAGCATCGCTGGAGGTATAATACATTACTGCATCGGAGTCCATAGAGTTCACATTAAAAACCTGCTTTTTCACAGTAACGTTTGCCATGCTCGCAGGAGCATTGATGAAGCCATCTGTGTACTGCCTGATCCAATCATAAGCCTGAAGCAGATTAGCCTCATTCAAAGTAAATCCTGGCACCTCATAAGCAACGAAGTTTGTCGGCGAATGATCCCAACGCTTATTAACACCATTCTCCATTCGTCCTCTGTAAGCTTTTATCACTTCAGCAGCGTCAGCAGGATTAGGAAACAGAGCAGCGTACTCAGCCAAGTCCAAATCAACAGTCTTAACCCCATTAACACTGACTCCGCTGAGCTTCGAAGGAACATAACCCCTTGACCCGATGACACTAGTATCGGAAATGTTGAACAACACGCTGTAATTGCCTGAAGGCACTTTCACCGAGTAATGGCCTGTAGCGTCAGTAGTGCCGGTGAAGGTCTTGCCACCGCCAACAGCATAAACAGGAATGCCTGACAACGCTGCGCTGGAAAATGTCTCTTTCAAAGTACCTTCCAAAGTGCTGTCCAAGTTGATGTTGTCATCGCTTTTCTTCTTGGTCAGGAAATAAACCCCAACGCCTACCGCCGCCACGCCCAGGACTGCCAGCAACCAGGGGAACTTATGAGGCTTCTTGACTACGGGGGTTCCGGCCTTCTCCTGGAATTGCGGGGTGGCATCGCTGGCCCAGGCGACCCCGATCCAGATGAATGCGATCACCACGAATATGGCGATAACTTTTCTCCAGCTGTGAATGCCCATAATCCCTCCTGGAAAAAGCATTATATGCAAAAGGGAGGAAATGTGCAAAGGAGGGATGTGGGAAGCCGGACTATAACCGATTGCCCCTAGGCGTTTCATCTCGGGCAAATTTCGCTAACACAAAATAGAACATTCAAATCAAGGGAGAGGTCCGCCCAAAAGAAGACCAAAATTCCATAGGAGGAAAAACATGGAAAAAATGATTCAAGATCTCTGTCTATTGCTTATGTTCCTGACCGGTTGGGAGGAGGACTCCCGGAAGAAGCCCGGCGAGAAAATCTTCCGGGCCTGGAAAGGCTATCTGTTTGAGGTGCTGAACCGGCTCGCTGACGACAAATTCATCGTCCAATTCGCCAACACCAAGTCAGTGACCCTGACCGAAGCGGGCAAGCAAAAGGCCCAGCAGCTGAAGGATCAGTTCTTCAGCGAGAAGGGAGCGAGCCATGGGAAATGGTAACGGGAAGACCATCCTGACAAATTCGGCCATCAACGCCTTTAAATCCTGCGCCCGGAAGTATTACTGGCGGTATGTCCGCGAGATCGAGGCCATGGAGAGACCTGAGGCGCTGCTGTTGGGTACGGCTATTCACGGCTTTCTGGAGGCCCATTACCGCCAACTCCCCTACACGCCCCCAATTGACCTGGCACCGAAGAGTCAGGCCATCCTGAAAGGGGTGAGGGAGTATTACCCGATCCTGTACCTCGACGACTGCGATCTGTTCGAGCCCGTGGCGGTGGAAAAGATCATCAGCGGGGAGATCCTCAACCCCGAGACCGGCAGACCCGCTAGGGAGTACTCTTATGGCGGCAAGGTCGATGGCTTGGTGGTATTGAAAAAGGATGTGGAGGGCTCCAAGGCTGGCGATTTGCTGCTTTTGGAGCATAAGACCACCACTAAGGTCGATGAAAACTACTTTGACCGTCTGCAGCTGGATTCCCAACTACGCCTCTATGTCTTCTTTTTGGCAAGGGAGCTGGGAGCCCCAATCGCTGGCTGCCTTTTCAACGTGATACTGAAGCCACGCCTCAGGCCGCGTAAGAATGAAAGCGAAGAGGAATACGGTCATCGGTTGAGGTTGGAAATGAATTGGCCAGAGATGTATCAACGACGCTTCCTGCGCTTCTCTGACCAGCGGCTGATGGAGATCCAAAAAGAACTGTGGGATGCCAAGACCCTTATCGCCAAGGCCAGGAAGGAGAATGTTTTTACAATGAACTCAGCAAGCTGTTTCGATTGGCATCGTCGGTGCGATTATTTTGACCTATGTGCCAGCCAGGATCCGGAGGCGGCTATCAAAGAAAGTGGGCTATTTCAGCATCAGGAAGCCCATGTAGAGCTTGTGACAGGCCCGGGTGAGGTTTTGGTCGAGGCGGCCGGAGAGCCGTTTTAAGGAGGAATAATGAACGAAAAAAAGCAAGTTCCAAATGGGGAGAAAAATCCCCATGTCATTTTACTGTACGGCCAGAG
Organism: Thermodesulfovibrionales bacterium; assembly: GCA_022865525.1. Lineage (GTDB taxonomy): Bacteria > Nitrospirota > Thermodesulfovibrionia > Thermodesulfovibrionales > SM23-35 > JALHSV01. The sequence continues at coordinate 7,124 of JALHSV010000435.1, read as the reverse complement.
CAAGATCGGCCTGAGTTCGATCGCGGCCCAGTTCCCGACGCCCCTTTTCCTGAACATCAACGACGACCTCGAACAGATCAAGACCAGGTCCTTGAAGGTCGGCAGCTGGGAGGAGTTCCTGGAGCATGCTCTGGAGATCAGCAAGGGCAAGTATGCCCAGCAGACCATCATCGTCTCGCACGTTGACGGTTTGTGGGACCTGGCCCAAGATTTCGTGGTCGAGGCTTTCAATAAGCAAAACGGGGCCAACGTCAAGGCCCTGGCCGATGCCTCATATTCCATCTGGAAAGAGGCCGTACGGCTTTTCGAAAGCAAGCTGGTCAAACTGGCTGGGCTGTGCAACCTGGTTCTGCTGGCCCATGAGATCGTAGAGAACAGGAACTTCAATGGCATCGAGCGATCAATTGTGCAGGCAAACTTGGAGCGTTACGTTCAGGCCAAGGTGACCAACATGGCCGATGCCATCGGGCGAGTACTGTTGACCGAATCGGGGGCACGGCTGGTAACGTTTCAGCCGGCGCCGCACCAGATCACGGGGTCACGGCTGTCCGAACTGCTGCAAAAGCAGTATGTCATAGAGACAGGCAAGCGGCCCGAATTCATCGACGATCTGGAGAATATCCAGCAGCAAGCGAAAAAAATCGCATAAAAATATATCGCTACTCCCCACCGGGAGGTGCGTATGTCAAAATTTCTGAAGTTCATCTTGGTACTGCTGCCGTTGGTCATCGAACTGATAGACCAACGGGACCATGCCGGATGATCACGCTTTGTGGGGCGGCTGGTTTTTACTGGTCGCCCCTTTTTCTTTCTGAGTTTTTATAAATTAATCAAAGTCCTGACCTGAAATGGCAGGCAAGGAGAATAAAATGACAGTTATTGTCGCATCAACACCTACATCAAAAAAAATTAATGGCAACCAGGAGCGGCTGGAGGCGATCTTTCATACCGTGGATACCATCAAGTCTGACCTGAGCAAATGTGGCATGCGGCTGCAGGCCTGCAGGGAGTTCAGCGGCATCACTCCCTTTGCCACCACTAACGGTTCCTTCACCGGTACATACGGCCTCCCCGCCGGGCTGCTGGGATTGGTGATTGCCTCATTAATCGCTGCCTTCATGTCAACCATTTCCACCCATCTCAATTGGGGGGCTTCTTATATCGTCAATGATTTTTACCGGAGGTTCATCGGAAAGAACCCCCCCGGAAAAACAACTGGTCAGGGTGGGCCGGATTTCCATTATTGGGTTAATGGCCCTGGCTGCCATGGTTGCACTTTTACTGCAAAATGCCCTGCAGGCCTTCCATATTCTCCTCCAGATCGGGGCCGGAACCGGATTGTTGTTTTTGCTACGCTGGTTCTGGTGGCGAATAAATGCGGCCAGTGAACTGGCTGCCATGATCATTTCCTTACTGGTAGCGATTTACTTTGAGTTTGTTCATGCCAGCACCGGATTGCCAGAATTGAATGAATGGCAGAGGCTCATTATAGTTGTTTTGATCACTACTGTGGGGTGGGTTTTGGTTACCCTTTTAACTAGGCCCACCGATAAAAAAACCCTTTTGAGATTTTACCGAACAGTCAGTCCTGGCGGACCGGGTTGGAGAAAAATTCTCCGGGAGGCTTCCCAATCAGAAGAAGGCATGGATGAGTTTCTTCGAGAAAAGTGGGATGTACCATCCGGTATCCTGGGTGCTTTTCTGGGCATAGTTGCCGTCTACAGTATTCTATTTTCCATTGGATTCTGGCTCTATTCAAATACACTGGCCGCCACAATCACTTCAATCGTGGCTGCAGTTTCGTCTTTTTCATTGGTCAAAATCTGGAAGAAAATAAAATTCACTTGATCCAGCCTTTCTAGGTGGGGCCTTTTAATATCATTTTTAAAGAATTTGTAAAATAGTGATTATAGGTCTTTGAAGATTTTCTGTCTTTCTTGGTATATTTTTTTCTTCTGATCTAAAATCTTTTGGAAACGGGGATCATCGCGAAGCTTGTCGTAACAGGGATTATTCAACAGGTGGAGGTAGGAATGAACCCTGGGATTTTTTTTCATGCTTTGTTCGAGGGCTCCAAAAGCTTCCTCTTTCATTCCCAGTTGGGCATACACTTTGTCGTAAGGTTCCTTCATGGTTCTCAATGCCAGTTCTTTTTCACCTTTTATTGCATAGAGCAAAGCCCTGTAACTCCAGATATCTGGATTTTGCCCATCCAGTATTTCGGCGATTTTTACCTCCTGTTCGGCCTTCTGGTATTGTGAAAGTAAAATGAGCGAATAGGAATACCATAGATGGTACCCGGCGTCGTCGGGATCCAATGCCAGGACCTTTTTATACTGGATAGCGGCTTTTTCCCAGGCTCCCATTTCCATATAACACCGGGCCAGAACCACGGGTGTATATACATAGAGAGGATTGAGCTCAATGGCTTTAATTAAATATTTTAGGGCTTTTTCTTCCAGTCCAACCCGATAAAGGATTAAACCGATGACATGATTCCCTTCGGCGCTATTGGGGTTTAATTGGGTGACTTTGTTTAAGAACTGGCTGGTATGCTGGTGATCTCCTTTAAGGTAGTAAAGCCAGGCCATTCCCAGGTTGGTAATTGCCAAATCCGGATTTAATTGATAGGCTTTCTTTATATGTATTTCTACCTGATGGGGATCTTCTTTGTTGCCGGTTATTTCGTAATGTTGTTGATGACTCCATGCCAAACTAGAATAGGTCAGGGCGTTATTGGGATCAATTTCCAGAGCCTTGTTCAGCAGGTTTTTGGCTTTAATAAAATCCTCCTCTTGTTTTGTGATGACATAGGAGGTGTTCAACTGACTGGCCTTTAGTAAATATTCGTATGATTCAATATCCTCTGGTTTTTCTGTTTTCAAGATTTCCGGTGAAAACTGCAACCGTAAGGCCTGGGCTATGGATTTGGATATGTTCTCCTGCACCTTAAAAATACTTTCCAATTTTCGGTCAAAGGTTTCAGCCCAGAGGTGAAAGCCGTCCTCAATATTGATCAGCTGGGCCGAGACCCGGATGTTATCCTGTTCTTTACGGAGACTTCCTTCTAATATTGTAGACACACCTAATTCTTTTCCTATTTGTTTAATATCTTTTTTGGTATTTTTATAACGCATGACTGAAGTGCGCGAAATCACTTTTAGTTCCTGGATATGGGTCAGTTTGGTGATGATGTCCTCGGTCATGCCATCACAGAAATATTCCTGGTCTTTTTTTGAGCTTAAATCCGCAAAGGGAAGCACGGCAATGGAATTTTTCCAGGAGCTCTGAGTGATTGTTTTTGAGATGGGTTCTGGTGTGGAAGGTTTGCCTTTGAATAAAATGTATCCTCCGATTAAGATGGCCAGGATTACGACAATGATCATAGTCGGCAGCAGCAACCGGGATGTTTTCCGGGCAGTATCTCTGATGTGGATACCCTTCTCGGAAACAGTTCTGTCTTTTATGGATTCCAGACCACTCAGCAATCCGGTTACCTCCTGAAAACGGTTGTCCGGTTCTTTGGCCAGGGATTTCTCAATCAGTTGCCAGAGTTCGGTTGGTGTTTCCGGCCGGAGTTCAGTCAGTGGTTTTGGCTTCTCATTTAATATGGCATAGATAAGGGCCTGTTCGTAGTCCCCTTTAAAGGGGAGTTCCCCGGATATCATTTCGTATAAGATAATACCCAGAGACCAGATATCGGTGCGAAAATCCACCTCTTTGCCCATTGACTGCTCCGGAGACATGTAACCGGCTGTGCCCATGGTGGTACCAATTTTGGTAATGGAGGGCGAATAGTCATTCGCCCCTACACGCAACTTGGCCAGGCCAAAATCCATGATTTTTACTTGCCCTTTACGGGTAACCATGATATTGGCACTTTTGATATCCCGGTGTATGATACCCTCTTCATGGGCCTGTTGTAGTCCCTCACAGATTTGGATCGATAATTTGATAACCTCGGTGATTGGCAATGGGCGCTGAGCAATTTTCTCTTTTAAGGTTTGACCTTCTACGTATTCCATGGAGATATAGGTTTGATCTTCATGTTTATCTATTTCAAAGATAGTAGTGACGTGGGGGTGATTTATGGCAGCGGCTGCATGGGCTTCATTCAAAAACCGGGTTTTTTCTTCCTTATTCTTGAGGATTTGGGGTGACAAAAATTTCAGAGCAACAATACGTTTTAATTTAATATCCTCGGCCTTGTAGACGACACCCATGCCCCCCTCACCGAGCTTTTCAAGGATCTTGTAGTGGGAAATTGTTTTGCCTATCATTTATCTAATCCAATTTTTTTTAATAATTCTAAATATCTTGGATCCTGGCGGACGCTGTCATATGCCGGAGCGACCTTGAGACTAGGAATCATAAATGATCTTTCATTATAGGCTTTCTCCAGGTATTCGAACATTTGATCTTTCTCGTCCAGTCCCAAAAAAATCAAAGCCTCATTAATTGGGGAGTTGTATTTTGTTTTTGATAATTCTTTAAGCCGGCAAAGAATTTCTTGTGCCTTTTTCTTTTGTCCTGACTTTGCATAAGCATGCCCAATAGCCCCTAAAAAAAAAGGACTGTCACCAGACAGGACGACTGTTTTCTCCAGGGCAGAAATACATTCTTTCCACATTCCTTTGCTGTTGTATCCTAAAGACAGATACCAATAGGAAAGCAAAAAATTCGGATCCATTTCAACTGCCTTCACACCCTGTTTGATAGCTTCGCCATACTGCCTGTTAGTCCAAAGAACGAGTGCAGAACAAGCATTAATAATGAGGGAAACGGGCTCGAGCCCCAGAGCCCTCTTACTATGTACCATTGCTTCTTCAACCCGTCCCATCTGGCTTAAAAATACGGCATACCACATATGATTTAACGCATAGCGGGGGTCAAGTTCTATAGCCCGCTTAAATTTTCTTTCAGCGGCTGTCCAATCCCAATCATACATAAATAAAATCCAGCCCAGAGAGGCATGCCCTTCTGCCAGAGTTTCATCGATTTCGATGGCTTTTTGGGCAGCTGATTTTGCCCTGGGAAAAACATCTCTGGGCCGGAGCCAGAATAAACCGAGTATACTCAGGGAATCGGCTATCCCCGAGTAGGCGGGAGCATGTGAGGTATCTTTTTTAATGGTTTGGTTAAAATACTCTATTGCTTTTTGCAAGCCCCCTTCATAGCGTCTGTTCCAGAAGTAGCGGCCTTTCAGATAAAGATCATAAGCCTCCTGGTCTTCGGTATAACGCCTCAAGAGTTTAGCCTTATCTTTTTCCAGGAGCGTAACCTTTAAATTTTCCACAATTTTTAAAGAGATTTCATCCTGTATGGCAAATATGTCCTCTAAATCGCGGTCATACTTCTCTGACCACAAATGGTATCCATCCTCTGCTTTGACAAGCTGTGCCGTGATGCGGAGCCGGTTTCCCGCTTTCCGGACACTTCCCTCGAGAATTGTTTTAACCCCAAGCTCTTCACCGATCCTGCGGACATCCAGATCAACAGCCTTAAACTGGAAAGCCGAAGTCCGGGCTGCTACCTTCATCCCTTTAATATGAGTGAGAGCATTGATTAGCTCTTCCGCCATTCCCTCGCAAAAATAATCCTGGTCTTTCTGGGGACTCATATCCCGGAAGGGAAGCACGGCAATCGAAGGGATGGACTCCTCTTCGGATGGAAGTTTTGAAGAGATTTTTCCTGAGGATTTCAGATCTTTGATCAGAGAACCGGCATTCGGATAGCGTTTGCCGGGATCTTTCTCGAGCGCTTTTTTCACCACCTTATTTAAGCTTTTATGGATGTCAGACCGTGAAGATGTTATTTGCTCCGGATTTTCATTCAAAATGGAATAGATAACCGCCTGCTCATATTCTCCTTTAAATGGCAATTGCCCGGTCAGCATTTCATACAAAATCACTCCTAATGACCAGATGTCTGTTCGGTGATCGACTTCTTCCCCCCGGGCCTGCTCTGGTGACATATAAGAAACCGTACCCAGCGTCGTACCTGTCTTTGTCAATTGCGATGGACCTGCCAGTTTAGCCAGCCCAAAATCCATGACCTTCACCTGCCCGGTTTCCGTGACCATGATGTTTTCAGATTTGATATCCCGGTGCACAATGCTTTTTTTGTGGGCAGCTTTCAATGCCTCGGCGATTTGGATGGAATAATCAATCACATCGAGGATTTTTAGGGGCGAAGCATTCCCAGGACGAATCCTATCACTCTTTCCAATATCATCCCCGGAATGCTTCGCCCCTATACTGGCAATAATGTCCCGCAGCGTCTTCCCCTCCACATATTCCATGACAATGAAAGGATTCTCGCCTTCATCGTGAATTTCATGAATGGTACAGACATTGTTGTGATTTAACACAGCGGCTACCTGGGCTTCATGAAGAAACCGGGCTTTATCGGTATCATTTTTTGTAAGATGGGACGGCAGAAACTTGAGGGCCACGGTGCGCTTGAGTTTCGTGTCCTCGGCCTTGTAGACGACACCCATGCCCCCTTCACCGAGCTTCTCGAGGATCCGGTAATGGGAAACTGTGTTGCCTACCATGGATTTTTCTCTCCTTTCCTCATTACACTACAGGAAAATCATTTTTTCCCATGATGGGATTTTAAGGAACTTTTATTGAAATAGCAATAGTCGGCACTAGAGTTTTATCAGGCCATAAAGAAAGGTCATACCACCACCCATTTAGGCCTATAGTAGACCTGTAGAGGCACGATCTCCAAGCGAGTGAGTAAATTTATAAGGCATTTTATTTATACTTTGTAATGCTTACAGCGGACAAGTTGTCCATGGCTATCATGTCATTTATATAACAAATCAAGGTCAACAAGAAGGAACAGGTCCGCGGCTATATTTTTCTGCTGAATCTAGTGTGATCATGGAAGCCAGGGAGAGATCCCTGGCTTTCCTTTTTTCCTTATCCAGATTATCGGCTGCCTTTTTTAGCTTGAATACCAATAGGGAAAAAACGAAACCGTTTTCCATGATCCCGCAGTCGAGATATTTGCAAATGGTGGCGGTGATGATCTTTCTGAAATATCCATACTCCTCTTCATACCGTTCCGGATAGATCTTTTCATATTCTTCAAAATGTTGATAGGCGATTCTATAA
>JALHSV010000434.1 GCA_022865525.1 Thermodesulfovibrionales bacterium | reverse complement strand
TCGCGTTGGTTGAGCGCGGCAAGCAGCGGCTCGATCGCACGATTGGCTTCGCCGAGACTGAAGAAGGTGCGGTTGCGCAGCGGTGCAAGCACCCAACGTTCAACATTCTGCACGCTGTTTTCAACATGCGCCTTATCTTTTTTATTCCGAATTCGGAATAAAAAAGATTATCCCGAAGTTTTGCAAATCCCGAATCATTGATGTCCGTGATATTCTGTGCTCGATTTTTCAAATGAACCACCCCCCAATTCGTTTCAGGCTTGTTTTGGTGCCACTTTAGGGTCGAAATGCAGTTCTGATTTGCATAACTATCCACTTAAAACTTCGGGATAATATTTCCCCATTTTTTGCCCATACCTACCATAATTGTTACAGGGATTTCCTTAATGGTCCAGACTTTCGAACCATCATGGTTCTGCAGTACTGAACCAAAATCAACAATTTGGAGGCATACCGTATGGACGCAATATTATTATCGGAACTCATTGAGCAGACGAAAGACTCGATCCGCTCATTTGAGCACAGTCAGTCGACGTTCTATCAGTACCAGATGGGCTGGAACGAATTATCCGACTATTTCATTGAACACCATCAAGTTCTGTTTTCAAAGCCACTGGCAGAACAATATCTCCTTGAACTAAAGGAAAAATGGAAGACCGGGAGCATCAAAGCGTGGCGGTATAAGTTATATCGTCTGACGGCGCTAATGCTGATTGAGTGTGATGAGACCGGCCGGGTCACGTGGAAGAAGCATAAAGTTGATCCTCCGATGCGTATACACCAACCGGCCTATCTTCTCTTGCATCGGGAGTATCTCAACTTTCTTGAGAAAGAGGGAAAAAAGATCGGTACCATCCAAATCTATGATCTCGTTTCCAGACAATTTTTAGAATACCTGGAAGAGAGAAAAGTGGAGGATCTCGCACAAGTCCGGAGGAGTGAGATCAGTACCTTTATCCCATTTATTGCAAAACAGTACCAGCCGGGTAGTATGAGAACAGTCTTATCAGCTCTTCGCTGTTTCATCAGGTTTGTTGAGCGCCAAAAGCTGACCGAACTTCGTCTCAGCCAAGCCATCCCGAGTAGCTCTGGAAGAATAACCAAAGTTTTCCCGACGATCACAATTGAAGAGGAACAGAAACTTCTTGAGGCGGTAGATTGTACGACTCCAGGAGGAAAGCGCAATTATGCCATGCTGTTGCTGGCGCTCAGAACTGGACTGAGATCCATTGATATCATCAACCTGACACTGGGTGATATCCAATGGAAAAGAAATACCATCGAAATCGTACAATCAAAAACAGGCACTCCCTTGGTCCTTCCCTTGCTGACTGACGTTGGAAACGCCATTGCGGATTACATTCTGAATGGGAGGCCGGAATCACAACAACCCTATCTATTTCTGCATACCCAGGCGCCCTATCGAAAACTGTCCGCAAATGCTAGCGGTTATGGGATCAGTTGCAAGATGATGAAAGCCGCGGGCATCCGACAAGGTCTGGAGGACCGGAAGGGGTTTCACTGTTTTCGCCATTATGTGGCGTCGCGTCTGCTTTCGGAAGAAACACCACTTCCAATCATCTCCAGTATCCTGGGACATCGGAACAAGGATTCTACGAAGGTCTATTTATCGACGGACCTGGTGCATCTGCGCACCTGTGCACTAGATCTAACGGGAATTGAAGTTACCAAGGATGAATTGCGATGAATGGGCCGATCTCCGGGAACTTCAAACTCTATATTGAAGGTCTGATCGAAGAGAAAAAATCGATTGGTTACCCTTACGATTCTTCTGCCCGGATCTTGAAGGTATTTAGCATTTTCTGCCTGGACCATTATCCGGATGAAACGACGCTAACCCAAGAGATAGCCATGCATTGGGCAGAAATAAGGCAGGATGAACATGTGAATGGGCTGGTACGTCGGATAACCCCGATACGACAACTGGCAAAGTACATGAACAGGATTGGGATAGAGGCCTACCTCATTCCAGCCGGAATCCCTGGAAAGCTCGTCCGGTATATCCCCCATATCTTTACCGAGCCCGAGCTTCGATCATTTTTTGCGGAAATTGACCGATGTGTTCTTAGCCCGTATAGTCCTGCCAGGCATTTAGTCATCCCGGTGTTTTTCCGACTCCTGTATTGTTGCGGGCTAAGATCCTCAGAAGCCAGGTTGTTAAATGTGGAAGATGTGGATCTGGGAAATGGACAGGTGACCATCCGGCATTCCAAGGGCAACAAAGACCGCAACGTGATGATGTCGGATGAAGTTCTCAATCTATGTCGGATCTACGAGGCCAAGGTCAGTCGCCTTTTCCCTAACCGTCTCTCATTCTTTCCAAATCAGTCTGGCCAACATTACCATGATAGCATGATCGACTACTGGTTCCATCTTTTCTGGAACAATACAGGACTCACGCACCTCAGCAGCGGCAACCCGCCCCGCGTTCATGATTTTCGGCACACCTTCGCGGTGAAGCGATTAAACCTGTGGGTCCAGGATGGAAAGGACCTCAATGCCTATTTACCTTATCTGAGCATGTACCTGGGCCATGTTCACCTAACGGCAACCGATTACTATCTGCATTTTGTTCCAGAATTCTTTCCGATGTTCAAGGAGAAAACAATGGGAAAATGTGCGCCCTTGATCCCGGAGGTGAGCGATGAAACGGGATGACAACTTTTTCAAGCGCGTGAGGGGATTCCTGACCGTTTTTCTTCCGAAAAACAAATGCTACAGCAACCATACGGTTAAGGCCTATCGTGACACGATCAATCTTTTCCGAAAATTCTTGCTGGAGGAAAAGGCCATATCCTTTATCGACATAAACTTTGAACAGATCCACCATGAAGTGATCTATGAATTCCTGGCATGGCTGCAAAATACACGCGGCTGTGCAGCAGCGACAAAGAACCATCGCCTGGCAATATTGAAATCGTTTTTTCATTATTGCGCGATGGAAGATCCTGCGCTGATGGCGGTCTATCTGGACATTCAAACGGTGCGATCCCAGAAGGTGGCAACGAGCAGAGTGGAATATATGTCGGAAACAGCTTTGAAGATTCTGCTGGAGCAACCAGACCCTCATAGCCGCTGCGGTATGCGCGATCGATTTCTTATGATCCTTTTGTATGACACCGGTGCGCGGATTCAGGAGATGCTGGATTTGAAGTCGAAGGATATCCACTTGAATGACCAGACGCCTTGTATTTATCTTACCGGAAAAGGGAACAAAACCCGCACCGTACCGTTGATGGACAAAACGATTGCGCATTTACAGATGTATCTGAAAAAATATCACCCGGATGGTTTCCTGAAAAATGATCAATATCTTTTTTATACCGTGATTAAAGGGATGAAAGGCAGGATGTCTGATGACAATGTCTCTTGTTTCCTGAAACGTTATGCAAAATCTGCCCATGAACTTTGCTCGGAAGTGCCATTACGAATGCATGCTCATCTGTTTCGACATACGCGGGCAATGCATTTGTATCAGGCGGGCATTCCTCTTTCCTATATCAAAGACTTCCTAGGCCATGTCAGCATCAATACCACGGATATTTATGCTGCCACCGATACGTCTATGATGAAAACCGCCTTGGAAAAAATCAATCATGGGCAGGCTCAACAGGCATCCAAAGCAGTACCTGTATGGCAGGATAATGAGGAAATGATATTAAAGCTCTGCGGCCTGAAATGAGAACAGACCCATTTCAAAAATTATTATCCCGAAGATTTTGTTCACTTTCCCAAGGAATCCACAGTTCAAGCCTTGTTTTTCTTCTTTCAAGGGCAGCTTCCACTTTATTCGGGATTTGCAAAACTTCGGGATAATCTTTTGGTCTCCGTACGCGCGCGGGGAGTACCGCGATCTGATAATGTTCTGCCAGTTCCTGATAACTGGGATTGAGTTCAGGTTCGTAGCGGTTCGGCGTTTTCACTCCCGACTTGAGATTGTCCGGACGAAGTATCTTTGGCACGCCGCCAAAGAATTCAAATCCGCGTACATGTCCGCCGAGCCAATGAACCAATTCCTGCGATGGCTGGATCTCCGCATATGTGTAACTGCTCGCTGGCAATACCGCCACGAACACTTGAGCCTGCGAGATCTCTCCCGTTTCAGGA
>JALHSV010000433.1 GCA_022865525.1 Thermodesulfovibrionales bacterium | reverse complement strand
CAACACCGGTCGCGTTAATAAGCGGTTTCAGGCTGAAAGAAGAGAGGCATGCGATGAAATGTTCAATATCCGCCATCAGAACTTCCTCCGAGAGATCGGCGGAACGACCTGCGAGTATCTCCCTTCTCTTTTGATCAATTCCTTCCCGTATGCCCTGCAGGACAAACCTTCTCGGATAGGTATGCAGCAACGCTGTCCCCGGCGCACTCTTTAATAGTTCATCAACCGAAGGGAGTTTGGAGAGGAGGTTCTGTTTCTCATTCATGTAATTTTCTACCATAGAATACAAATAAGGTCAATGCATTTTCTCAAATTGCAAATCCGATATTATGGTAAAATATTAGTGTTATGTTCCATGACATCCACGAAGAGTGCGGCGTTTTCGGGATATATGGGCATCCTGAAGCAGCAAACCTCACCTATCTCGGTCTGTATGCACTTCAGCACCGGGGACAGGAAGGCGCTGGTATCTGCTCGTGTGACGGCAAGCAGCTTTTTCTTGAAAAGTCAATGGGTCTCGTTGCCGACGTCTTCAGTGAAAAGCGGCTGAAAAGGCTTCCGGGCTATATGGCAATAGGCCATAACAGATATTCTACAGCCGGCAGCAGTGTGCTGAAGAATGTTCAGCCTATCGTTGCGAATTTCTCTCTCGGGACACTCGCCATCGCACATAACGGCAATCTGGTCAGTGCAGCAGACCTCAGGACTGTCCTTGAGGAAGAAGGCGCGATTTTCCAGTCCTCATCTGACAGCGAAGTTATTGTTCATCTCATTGCCCATGCAAAGGGAAACGAGTTTTATGAACGGGTTGCCCATGCAATTTCACAGGTAAGCGGCTCCTTCAGCCTCATCATTCTCAGGGAAAAAGAACTCATCGCAATCCGTGATCCTTATGGCGTCAGGCCGCTCAGTCTGGGGATGAAGGATGGCGCTTATGTCATCGCATCAGAGACGTGTGCCTTCGACCTCATCAGCGCAACGTACATTCGCGATATTGAACCCGGTGAGATCCTGATCATCAACGAACAGGGCCTGGAATCCATGAAAATATTAAGCAGTCAGAGAAGGGCGTTCTGCATATTCGAATTCATTTACTTTTCACGCCCCGACAGCAACATCTTTGGCGGACTGAATGTCAATGAAATGAGGAAGGAATTTGGAAGACAGCTTGCCCGGGAGTCCAAGACAGAGGCCGACCTCGTTATCCCGGTGCCGGATTCCGGCGTGCCGGCCGCAATCGGATTCTCGGAGGAGAGCAATATCCCCTTCGATTTTGGTCTCATAAGAAACCATTATGTCGGCAGAACCTTCATAGAGCCGAAAAACAGCATCCGGCACTTCGGTGTCAAGATCAAGCTGAATCCGGTGAGGAAACTCCTTGAAGGCAAAAGACTGATCGTGGTTGATGACTCTATCGTGCGGGGGACAACAAGCAAGAAAATCGTAAAGATGCTGCGGGAAGGCGGAGGAGCAAAAGAGGTTCATTTGAAGATTAGTTCTCCTCCAACGATCGGCCCCTGCTTTTATGGCATAGATACTCCAACAAGAAGCGAACTCATTGCCTCCACCCACCTCCTTGAAGAGATCAGGAAATATGTAACGGCAGATTCCCTCTCGTATCTCAGCATCGAGGGACTTAAGAAAATTGTTCCGGACGCTCATAATTACTGCACTGCCTGTTTCGATTGTGATTATCCTATCAGTTTCCCCGGTGAACACCTCAAACAGATGGAATTTCTCTTCAGGTAAAATTCTGCAGACGGTGATAACCTCCGCTGTACGGGACATTTACCGGGTTAATCTCGGCGTAAAAAAATACGAGCGGGTACTTCTGTTCAACGACAGAATTGCAGAGAACGAAGAGCCATCCGAATCCGATAAAGAAAGAAGATTCAAGCTCAGATGCCTTGCCCTGCTTGCTGCCGAGATCGGGAAGAAGCTCTGCAAGTCTTTAACATATTGTGAATATCCCGCTACCGGCAGTCACGGTGCAGAGCCCCCCAAAGAACTCTGGAGGCTTGCATTCGGGGATGAGGCAATCAAAGCATTACAGAGAGAACGCCTCCTCTCTCTTCTGCTCGGAAAGAAAGCCCGGGAGAGGGATATTGCAGGGGCTGAGGCTATCATCAGGAGATACAGCGCGCATGCGGTTCATTGTGTTATTGCACTCTCAAATTATTCAACAAGCCACACAAGGTTCAGAGATTTTCTAACGAGAATCTGTGGCTGCAGATATGCAAGCATGCCCCTTTTTGATGTTTCCATGCTTGAGGGCGCGATGAACGTTGACTGGAAGGCTCTCGCGAAAACCACACATGCATTGGCAAAGGTCGTCAATACTGCTGACTCAATCAGGATCAAAACGCCAAATGGCTCCTCACTTTCCTTTTCTACAAAAGGAAGAAAAGCATTAGCTGATACAGGAATTCTTACAAAGAGAGGGGCTTTTGGTAACCTGCCGGCTGGAGAGGTCTTCCTGGCACCGGTCGAGGGATCAGCCCAGGGAAGGCTCGTCCTTGAATGGGGGCCTACCAGACAGTTGGCATCCCCGGTTACGCTTACCATTCAGGACGGTTATGTTGCAGACATTTCAGGAACAGACGAGTACGCTGAATATCTCCGCGCAAAGCTCGCTGAAAGAAGTGACAACGGCAATATTGCTGAACTTGGCATCGGCACGAACGGATCAGCAAAAAGACCTGACAATATCCTTGAGTCGGAAAAGATTTTCGGTACGATACATATAGCACTCGGTGACAACAGTTCATTCGGCGGCACGGTAAAAACGCCCTTCCATCAGGATTTTGTATTTTTCAGGCCGACGGTAACATTGATTCATAAGGATGGAAGCAGAAAAGATATTCTAAAGGCTGGAAAGTTACGGTATTAGAATGCTGCTGACGAGAGTGGGCGAAAATACTACTCCCTGCCTGAAACCCCGGTTAAGGTATAATAAATGCGTATGCGTTATGTAATCCTTGGCACAGCCGGACATATTGATCACGGGAAGAGCTCTATTGTAAAGGCCTTAACGGGCATAGACCCGGACAGGCTGAAAGAAGAGAAAGAGCGGGGCATCACCATAGACCTGGGATTTGCAGACCTGACATACCCGGACGGGCTGACGGTCGGGATTGTTGATGTCCCTGGTCATGAAAGACTCGTAAAAAACATGCTTGCAGGTGCAGGCGGCATAGACCTTGTCCTCCTGGTTATCGCTGCGGACGAAGGAATCATGCCGCAGAGCCGCGAGCATCTTCATATCTGCAACCTCCTGAAGATCAAGTCAGGACTAATCGCAGTCACAAAGGCAGATCTTGTCGAAAAAGACTGGCTTGAACTGATTGAGGATGAAGTAAGGAACTTTGTGAAGGGGACCTTCCTTGACGACGCATCCATACTGCCTGTCTCATCAAAAACCCTGTTTAACCTCGATGTCCTAAAAGAAAAGATACGGGAAATTGCATTGCAGGTTGAGCCCAAACCGACACGGGGGCTGTTCAGACTTCCGATCGACAGGGTTTTTACCCTAAAGGGTTTCGGGACAGTTGTTACAGGAACTGCCGTTTCAGGGAGCATCTCAATCGATCAGGATGTCGATATCCTTCCAAGCGCTATCAAAAGCAAGGTACGCGGCCTCCACAGCCATGGGAAATCCATACAGACAGCATATGCCGGTCAACGGGTGGCGATCAATCTCCAAGGCGTTGATAAGGAAGCTTTACAGAGGGGGGATACGGTTGTAATACCCGGGCAGCTTACCCCGACAAGGAAGATTGATGCAAAGGTAGAACTGCTTTCGGATGCACCGACCCTCAAGAGCAAGAGCCTCGTTCATTTCCATCTGGGAACATCAGAGACCATCGCACGGGTGATCCTCTTCGGGCAGAATGAGCTGAAGGCACATGAATCCTGTTACTGCCAGTTCAGGCTTCATGAACCCGTCATTGCCATGTCAGGAGACCGGTATATTATCAGAAGATTCTCTCCTGTTGACACGATTGGCGGCGGTGAGGTCCTTGACCCGCTTTCCTTCCGCAGGCACTATAAAGAAGGCCTTGAAGATTTGCAGACATTTGAAACAGGAACTTTATCCGATAAGATCGCTGTCAAGGTCAAACGATCCGGCATCCACGGTATCAATATTTCATTGATTGAAGGCTGGATCAAGGCTGAGATTCCCTCGATCCGGGACGCCATGAAAGAATTGCGGGAGAAGGGCATTTTGATCCAGTTCGAGGATATCCTAATTCATAAGAGCGCCCTTGATTCCTTCCGAGAGACGATAAAAAAGATCATGGATGACTTCCATAAGAAAAATCCGCTCAAGCCCGGCATGCTGAAAGAAGAGCTCCGTGCACGTATCGCCATCGAGCCGCGGCTTTTCGGTAACCTGGTGCATTCCCTGAAAGAGATTGTGATCGACAAGGAGCTCGTCCGTCTTGCTTCTTTTACCGCCTCCCTGTCGCAGGGCGATGAGACAGTAAAGACAAGCCTTCTCGGACTCCTTGAAAAAAGCGGTTTCCAGCCTCCCCTGAAAGAAGAACTTTCACAGACCTTAAAACTTGATATGAAACGCCTTTCGGATATCCTGAACCTTCTTGCGAAAGAGGGAAGTCTTGTGAGAATCAGCGACACGATGTATATTCCGTCTTCGGTTTTTCAGCAGATGATCGGGAATCTGCAGAATTTTTTCAGGAACAAACCTGAGATGACTGTTGCTGAATTCCGGGATATCCTCAACACCTCCCGGAAGTATGCCCTGCCTCTCCTCGAATACCTCGATTCACACAAGATTACCCTGAGAGTCGGGGATATCAGGAAATTGCTGCTGAAATAGAGGGTTACACGTTCATTCAATACGCCTGAGTAAGCACATCGCATACGCTGCTATTCCCTCGCCTCTTCCAATAAAACCCATCCCCTCATTGGTCTTAGCCTTGATATTTATCACGCCGGACGGTATACCAGATTGCGACAGAACCTGTTTCATATTTTCTATATAGGGGGCGAGCCGGGGGTTTTCCGCAATAATTACCGAGTCCACCCATGAGACCTCATATCCATTGAAGCGCATAAGTTCAATAATCTGCCCGAGCAGCTGAATGCTCGACACATCTTTCCATTGCGGGTCATTGTCCGGGAAATGCTTCCCTATGTCACCGAGGCCGAGTGCT
>JALHSV010000432.1 GCA_022865525.1 Thermodesulfovibrionales bacterium | reverse complement strand
CAGCCGCCATCGACGACGATATCGGCCCCGGTGACATAGGACGAGGCATCCGAAGCCAGGAAGATGACCGCCCCGACGAGGTCCGCCGGAGTTCCCCAGCGGTCAAGGATCATGCGCGCCTGCCTTTCGGCCCGCAATGCCGGGTCGTCAAAGCTTTTCTGCGTCATATCGGTCAGGATATATCCTGGCACGATCGTGTTCACCCGGATCCCTTCCGGCCCCCAATCGACCGCTAATCCCTTGCAAAGCATGGCCAATCCGCCCTTGCTGGCCACGTAGCCGGGGTTCTGCGGCATGCCGAAGCGGCTGGCAAGGCTGGAAAGATTGATAATGGACCCGCCTTTGGTTCTCATATGAGGATAGACGGCCAGCATCAGGCGATAGGAAGCCGTCAGGTTGACCGCCACGGTCTCCTCAAAGGCGTTCATCTGTCCATCCGGATCAGGTCCAAGGCTGACGCCGACGCAATTGACCAGAACATCAATGCTGCCGTGACTATTGGCCATCTGTTCACAGAGATCCGCAAGCTTTTTGCCATCGGTGATATCGCAGCTTTTATAGCTTACGCTGCCCCCGGCAAAAGCCGGGGTGGATCGGGATCGGGCCATGGCATAGACCTGGCCGCCGGCGGCGGCACAAGCCCCGGCAAGGGCATGGCCGATGCCCCGGGATGCCCCGGTGACCAGAACTGTTTTTCCCGCCAATGAAAAGAGTTTCTCCAAAAATTCAGCCATTTCGGTCATCCCCCGTTTTTTTTTGCTTATGGATCAAGAACTCGGCATATTCCAGGTCGGCAGGCTCGTCGATGTCGTGGGCAGTTCGTATGTCAACCACATAGCCGCGCAGGTCAGGACCGAATACCCTCCCCTGCCTGACGAATTTGGCGCGGGTAGCGATCACGACCCCCGGCTGCCAGTAGCAGGGCCTGAGCTTCTGGCGCGGCACGTCGGTCAGCAGCCGCTCGTAATATTCCGTTTTCAGGACCGGTGAGATGGTCCCCTTCTCCGGGTCATCGAGGAACCACATCTTGTAGGGCGTCACGTGCGTGGGCACGGCCAGGGTGCGCACCGAGTCGCAGTCTTGCTCGATCATGAAGCGCAGGGCACCGTCGACGTCCTCGACGCGGCGGAACGGCATGGTGGGCTGCAGGATGGCCAGGATCTCCGGCTGCCAGCCGCGATGCTCCTCCACCCACGCCAGGGCATGTTTCAAGTAGTCGATATCGGACGAGTCGTCGCGGGCCAGCTCGGCAGGCCTGAGGAAAGGAACATCCGCGCCCAACGCCTTCGCCACTTCGGCGATCTCGGCGTCGTCGGTCGACACGATGGCCGCATCGATCAGTTTCGATCGTCGGGCCACCTCGATGGTGTAGGCGATCAAAGGTTTCCCGCCTAAATCGACAATATTCTTCCGGGGTATTCCTTTGGACCCGCCGCGGGCCGGGATGACGGCCATGATCTTCACTTTTTTATCGGTCATCCTTCCGCCCCGGTTTCGTATCCCTCAAGGATCAGGTCCACAGCCTCGGCGACAGCGCCGCGCCCGCCGCAGGCCTCGAGTACGATATGGGCAGTTTGTTTTGCCAGGGGGTCACCGTCGGCAGGGCACAAAGCAAGGCCGACCAGCTTCAAGGCCGGTATGTCGCGACGGGCATCGGCTAGGTAGCAAAGCTCGGACAGATCAAGATCGAGCTTGCGGGCAATTTCCCGTATCCCCGTTTCCTTGTTCTTGGCCTGGCAGATAACCTGACTCGCACCCCCGCAACGTTCGACAACAGGTCTTACTGCTGCTTCATCTTCACCTGACAAAAAGGCGATGGGGATCCCTTTATTCTTTAGAAGGGTCAAAGCATCGAGATCCCTGAGAAAAACCCTTTTCCGGGTTGGTCCTTGGACCTCGACAGTTCCATCGGTCAGCACGCCGTCGATGTCTAGAACCAGAGCCTTGATCGCTCTTTGTCGTTGCATATTGATCTCAGATCACCCTTTTAATGATTTCAGTCATTTTCTCTGCTACATGTTCCCCAAAGATATCATTTCTTTTCCCACCTGGATTGAAAGCGATTATTTTATGGGCAAGATCCGGATCCTCGGGATCCAGTAACTGGTTCCAGCCGGCATCCACCGTTTCGGTCCATTCGGTTTCCGGGCGCAGGGTGATGCAGGGAATTCCGAGCAAATAGGCCTCCTTCTGTACGCCGCCCGAATCCGTCAGAATTTTCAGAGAATTTTTTTCCAAAACCAGCATATCCAAATAGCCCACGGGATCGATCAAAACGATATTGCTACCGGCATGCATTCCATTTCCCTTGATGATCTTGCATGTCCGTGGATGAACCGGAAAAACAACCGGTTTATCAAGACCGTTAAGCTTGTCAAAGATATTTTTCAACTTGCCATGCTCATCCACAGTATAAGGCCGATGAAGCGTCAACAGGTAATATGATTTATTCTTAACTCCCAATTTTTTCAATATTCCAGGCTGTTTCTCCGCGATTTGAATATTTTCCAACAAGGCGTCGGCCATGATATCCCCGGTCAAGTGGGACCGCTTTATCAATCCCTCTTTTTCCAGGTTGTTCATGGCCGTCCGGGTCGGAGCAAATAGAATATCGGAACAATGATCGGCGACGATGCGGTTGATCTCCTCGGGCATGGAGCGGTTGAAGCTTCTCAGCCCAGCTTCGACGTGGACGAGGGGAATCCCCAATTTTCCGGCCGCCAAAGCTCCTGCCAGTGTAGTATTGGTATCGCCAAAAATGACGGCCAAATCAGGGCCATGACTTTTCAAGGCTTCTTCCAGTTGGATCAGCATCTTTCCGGTTTGCCTGCCATGGGCCTCAGAGCCTACTTCCAAATTTACATCCGGGAGCGGGATATGCAATTCCCTGAAAAATCCCTCCGACATGTTGATGTCATAATGCTGCCCGGTATGAATGATCGTTTCCTTGAAGTATCTTCGCATGCTCCTGGATAGCGGTGCCAGCTTGATAAACTGCGGCCGTGCGCCGACGATCGAAACAATTTTTTTCATTTGAATCTCAATTGGTACTCGGGATCATTCCTCATGATTTCAGCGCTTTTGGGGAAGCTGTCGACAAACCAGACCATGAATGACGTCACATCGATTTTGTCCTGAAGCATCCTGGATCTCCGTTTCTGCCAAATCATTTTTAAATCCTTTTTCGCCAATAACTCCTCCATTTTTTCAAATAAACTGTCCACTTCGGTTGGTTGGAATGAATAACACAATTGATACTTATTTTCCAGCTCATTGGGGACCGCAAGCTTGCCGGCAAAGGAGTTGCATTTCAATGCCGGAGTTCCAAGTACGGCAGCCTCCGAAGTCATGGTCTGGCTGTCGCCGATCAGCATGGTGGCATAATATATAAGTGAATGAATTTTTTCGGAAGAGATCCTCAGGCGATACTTTTCAAATTCAGGCTGCAATTCCCTTTCCATGGTGATAAACACTTTCCCTTTTTCTGAAAGCCTGGCAATCAGTCGCCTCTTATCTTGCAAAGACAAACCGGATACGCCATGATCATGGTATGCCTTGAAAACATTGAATCGAAGGATGAAAAACATTTCACCAGGCTGCATTCCGATTTCCCGCATCACTTGCGAATCCAGTACAAAGCGTTTAGGGTGTAAAGAAGCCAATTCATGATAACCTGAATAATAAATCGTATTTTTTTTTCTGCGCTTATTTCTTAAAACATCCGGTGATAACAAATAATCTGAAAAAGGATGGGCGCAGTAAGTGAATAACGGCTCTACTTGATCATCATCCTCATCAAAAACCACAGAATACATTTTGGTCAATTTTGAAACATGGGCAACGGTAATGGAGGAGCCCATACCGACAGTGATCTTATTTTTGCGAACAAGCTTCTGCAATATCCAGTTGTATCGGAATTGGCTCAGTCCTTTTCCGATAAGAGAATCTTTTTTATCTCCGATCTGGATAAAGGGAATGTTATAGAACTGAAGTAGTTTTTTTGAAGACGCAACATTTTTTACTGTGATCCAGAACTGATGGCCAAGGTCCTCCATTTCTTTAATGAAATTTCGATAGAGGTGCACATGGGCTGGATGACAGATATCGATTAAAATTCTCATGTTATCTTTTTAATTTCTGCCAAAAACGAAAACCGAGCTTGGCGATACTCATGGCAAGTAGTTTATGAGTTTTTTGAAAGCGGCCGAAATTAACCAGTTCGCCGCCGAATTTCAATTTGAAATCCCGCACTCCGTAAGGCACTCCCGGTTTGCCGGCACCGCCAAAATCAAAAGTTTTGTAATCATTTCTTTTTGCCCAGAGGATTACTTCCCAGGGCAGTAAATCATTGGGATATTTGGATAGATCTTTCTGAAACGCACCAGCGTACCAGTTGATTACCCTATCCCGCCAACAAAGAGCCAGCAATACTCCAATCCAATGCCCGCTGTTCAGAGCAGCAAAAATCTTTAAGGGAGAACTTCCTCCCGCCCTGGCCAGAATGTTTTGAAAGAGTGAAATATCCGGAAGAGGTAATTTTGCTCTCTGATAGACGTCTTTTAAAATAGGCCAGCTCTTTTTCAAGGCATCACAGTCTGAAAACTCGGTAAAACTTGTTCCCTCTTTCGTCGCACGCCTGATCTCGTTTCTTCTTTTCGAATGAACTTCCTTCCATAACTCGTCTTCGCTTTTAGTCAAATCAATAAAAATATTCAGATGTTCTTCATAATTGTATCCCAATTTCTTGAAATCATTTTTCGCCCAATCCATAATAAATATATTTCTGATTTGGGTATATATAACTTTGTGTTTAACAATTCGGCTATACTCATTCATTAACTCTTCAAGAATACTGATATCATTATCTCTGACCAGCGGCCCACCCCAGATGATGGATCGGGCACTTAATTTGCCCAGTATGCCTTTATATTCTTTCTGTACAACGGCCAGGAGAATGCCCACTAGGGAATCCTCTTCATAACCAGCCACGACAATGGGCTGGTAATTCTTGGTTGCACTATAAGCCGCATACATCTGCGGAGTTTGAAACACATTTCCCTGAGGGTGATTGTAAACGAACCCATCCCATTTCTTACTGTCAATGGCATCGGCTTTAGTGACGATTCTAATATTCATGTCAGGAGTCGATAAACTCACGATGCCATAGCTCCAGATGTATCCATTTCCAGATCTCTTTGGAAGCATTTGTATTTCCTGAGATGTGAGATTGATAAAGAGCAATAGCCTCCGTTGGATTTACAATTCCCCGTCCGGTAAAGGATCTGCTGTTGAGTATTTCAGAAATCAAGTTTCTCCAATTCGGCTTCGTAAACCACTCGTCTTGAGGTGTGTCAAATCCCACTTTATCTCGACGCATACGGATCTTTTCAGAAAGAATTCCTTTCATGGATTCGCGCAAAAGATGCTTGGTCATGCCGTTTTTGATGATCAGATCTCCCTGAGTTGCCAGTGTTTTTTCAACCAACCTGTAATCAAGGAACGGCACCCGGGCTTCGAGGGAAAACCACATGGAATTGCGGTCCTCCCATTTTAAAAGATGTTCGAGCTTATATTCAAAATGATCGAGTAAGGCGTCATGCAGACTTCCCGAATTATAGAGGTTCCCGGCAATGGAATTGCAGCTTTTATGTTTTTCGACGAACTCCCGATTTAAATATCCCTTCTCATCGACCCGCAACCGGGTTTTTGATTTTTCCGACAATAGAAAGTACAGGAATGTTTTTAAGCCATAAAAACTATGGTGGTTTATAAGATAATAAAACATTTCATAGCTCAATTTTCCCAAGCGCATTTGTTTGAATAAATCCTTAAAGAAATATCCGAAAAAATAATGATACCCAGCAAGTTCCTCATCAGCCCCTTGCCCGTCCAAAGTGACCACAACTTTACCTTTGGCCAGCTCCATTACTTTAAATTGGGCATACGGTGAAGTGGAAGGAATTGGTTCGGCGTGAACTGTGACGAAAGTGGACAGGTCTGCATAAAGAGTTTCGGCCGAAGGAGTGGTAAAGAACATATTCTTCAGAAACGGTTTATACTCATTTATATATTCCGTTTCATCCCCAAATTGGCCTTTTTCATAAACTGCCGAAAATGTGCTCAAATCTTTTTTCTCATAATCTTTAAGCAGAATGGAAACGATGCTCGACGAATCGAGCCCCCCGCTCAGGCATACCCCGACCGGCACGTCGCTCCTCAGCCTCAGCCCGACGGCCGAGCTGAGCAACTCCCTGAATTCCCCGGGATTCCTGAACGGCTCCCTCAGATTCGACCTCAGGTCATACCATTTTTTGATCCTGACATCCGCTTCCTGCTGATTATCTTCCGGCCATTCGATGCTCAGGGAGTGGCCATGCTGAAGCTTCCTGACCTCCGCGAAAAAGGTCCTTTCCGTCTGGTCGCTGCGGTTGAACACCAAATAGTCGAAAATACTCTGGTTGTCGGGACTCGGTTTGCGGCCGAGCAACGGCAGCAAGGGCGGTATTTCTGAGGCAAAGGCGAATGCGTCCTTGGTTCGCAGGTAGTAAAACGGCTTTACGCCGTAGCGGTCCCTGGCGGCGAAGATCCTCTTGCCGACCCGGTCGTAGATGACGAAGGCCCACATGCCGTTGAAGCGATTCAGGCATTCCTCGCCCCACTCTTGATACGCGGCCAGCAGCACCTCGGCATCGTTCCTGGTCCTGAATTCCACGCCGCCGGCGCTCAGCTCGGCTCTCAATTCTATATAGTTATAGATCTCGCCGTTGAAGATCAACACGAAGCGACCGTCGGCCGAAATCATGGGCTGGTGCCCGGCCGCCGACAGATCGATGATCGACAGCCGGACGAAGCCGAGGTTGACGCGGCCTTCATGAAACACGCCTTCGTCGTCGGGTCCACGATGCTTCATGGCCCGCATCATGCCGCGTATCCCGGCCTCTCGGGAGGCCGGCTGCCTGAGGTCGATGATTCCGCATATCCCGCACATCAGCTGGCAACCCTCCGGTAGACCTCGATGATTCTTCTGGCTACGTCTTCCGCGTCCAGGCCGAGTTCAATGATCCTTCCCCGGCCCCGGTTTCGATCATGCTCTTCGGAGAAGTCGAGCGCCCGGGCCAGCTTTTCCGCGACATCCACGATTGCAAACGATGTGATGTAGCACCCTTCCGTCTTGCCCAGGATCCACTCTACGTCGCCGACCGGAGTCGCCACCACAGGGCAGTTGCAGGCCATCGCCTCCTTGATCACATTGGGTGATCCTTCATGGAACGAGGTGAGCAGGAGAACGTCGGCGGCATTGTAATAAGCGGGCATGCTTTCCGGCGGTTGTTGCGAGACAGTGAGAAGGATGACCTCCTTTTCCTTCAATGAGGCCACGGCGTTTTGAGCCAGGGGATAGTTCTTTTCCAGGCGCCGGGGATCGCTGGCAAAGACCACGATTTTCGCCCTAGGGTCGATCCCCAGATTGGCCTTGGAATCGACCTTCTTTGCCGGCTTGAATCTGCCCAGATCAACGCCGTTGGGTATAAGGGAGACATGCGGCATGCGGAGCCGTCCGCGCATCTCCTGCGACTTGATGATCACATGGTCATAGAACTTCCTGGCCAGAAATGAATTGAAGCGGGCGAACAGTAGGCTGGTTTTCGTCACCGATCCATCCGGTTTGTTGCTACCCACGATGTCATCGCCCATGAAGGAGACCACGATCTTTTCCTTGCGGCGGGCCATCAGGGCAGCCCAGGCCGACATGCCGTAGTGGGCATGAAGAATATCCACCTCGTTGGCCTTGAGATGTTTCCGGAGACGGACTGAGAAGCGCAGGTATCCTAAAATTCCATGGCGGTCGATCGTGAAATAATCCAACTCGACACCCAGCTTTTTAAGGGATTCACCCTGGGAGCGAATGAAAGGGCTGATTCCAAGAATATCTTTGCCGCTGCAGATAAAAAGCACTTTCAATGGCCTTCTCCCGGTTCCAAGATCTCCAGGTAGGTGTGCTTGCCGCCCGGAGGGATCGGCATTTTATCGGTGAACTCGATGGAGTAGGAAACCTGGTACTCGGCGATCAATTGACCAATCTCATCTTTTAGTTTATCTTCATCCATTAGCGATCTTCTTTCAAATACAAATTTCAATGAAGTTCCGTTCCAGGCCACCTTATGCCGGGTGATCCCGGGGAACTTGCGAAAAAGCGTTCCCCCGAAAATATTTACGGGGTGAAACCTCTTTCCGTTTGGGAGACGGATGATATCCGACCGGCGCCCCATGAGTTGCTTGAAGAACGCCAGGGGAAATCGCGAATCCCCATCCGGCAGGTGCAGGTCATCGATCATGTCCCCGACCCGGTAGCGTATGAAGGGCATTCCCTGGTTGTCCAGGTCAGTGACCAGGATATCTTTCATGCCCGGCAGCCCGCTGGGGACCGCTTCGACGACCACGTGGGGCTCGAAAATGTAGTATTTGTCGTCGGCGACCGGACGCGTGGCGATTCCCAGCACTTCGCCTGATCCATAGAGGTCCCCGGTGGGTGCAAAAACCTCCTCGATCAATTTCCTCTGCTGATCCTCCAGGTTTTCGGCAGTGGTCAAAACATGCTTCAAATTCCTCAAGGAGTAGCCCCTTGCCTGAAAGTGCTGGGCCAGGGTGAATATTGCGCCAGGATAACCATCGATGGATATGGGATCGTGGGCAATGATTTTTTGGGCGGCGGCCTCAACCATTTTGGGGTCATCCAATCCGGTTGACGGAACGTTCAATTGTCTCAACAAGGCATTTTTTGCCCGCGAACTCCAGCTACGCCATCTTTGGATCGATGTCGCGTTTCCCCAGATGTGGACATTGCGCTGCCCGAGCCGCCATCCCGACATCGCCCACAAAGTATAACCGGCAGCGGTCCCCGCGCTCAGGCCATCAATATCGTGATAGTAAGTGATGGGGATCCCGGTTGTCCCGCTTGAAGAACTCCTGAACAACCTAGTTTTGGGGGTCCCCGCGACATTCAGATCATGGACCCGCTCCCGGATCGTATCGCGCTCCAATATTGGGATGTTTTCCATATCGCTCATTTTTTTGAGCTGGCTCGCTTTGAAACCCGCAGCTTTGAATAGCGAGCGATAATAGGGCGTGCTCCTTTCAGCCGTTGCGAGCAGTTGTTTCAAGCGTTGCAGGCGGTAGCGTTCCAGCTCCTCCCGGTTCCATTTCAAGGATGATGAAAACAGTTTGAAATAATGTCCGATGCGCGTCCCCTTGGCACCGTCCAATATCGCCAGGATCAATTGTTCCCTGCTCATTGATCCTCAACCGCTTGGTCCGACCCGAAGTGGTTTTCAACCGCGAAAATCTCATTGAAATAAAGCGCGGCCGAAACCATGTTGGTGAAGTTCATCTCGTCATCCTGCCAGCCGCCCGCCAACTGTCCTTGAAAGAAGGCTTGATCGAAGAATCCATTGCCCCATTTCATCTTTCCAATCCGATCCAGGTTCGATTGCAGGCACAAGCTCGCATATGTCGGCGTCGCGGTCATCTTCCTTCTCTTGAAACGCTGCCGGACATAGCCAGCGATGATCCTTGCCTTGCCGAGATGCGTCAAGAAATCACGCGGCCGGTAATTCCGATCCAGCTTGATGTCCAGGAGTCGCGGACAGGTTTTGCGCATGATGTGCGCATAGAGCACCTGGCCGTGGAAACGGTTCAATGGATTGGTTTCGCGGAACCGGCTGTAAACGCCGGCCAGGTCGGTCCGCATCACTCCGGCGATGAAATTGAAATCGATGAAAGGCGCCCGGTGACGCAGGTGGGGGCTTTCGACCAGGATCTCGGGGCCGAAATATTTCCGGAAGACTTCCTCGAACATGTAGACGTAAAATTTTTGGTTTGTCGTCAGGCCGGATGGCAATTCGGCCCGGAAAAGCGCTATCTCTTCCAGCAAGCGCTCCCACGTTTCATCGGCTTGTACAAGTCGCAAATAACGCAGGGCGGAATTTTGTGAAAACAGTTTTTTTAATTGACCCGGGTCTTCACAGGCAAATATATCGAAAACCGGCTGCGGGACCATCACCCCGGGCGATTTCATGGCGCGGATGAGCTCGCTGCCGAAGTTCCCCGAAACCAAGTAATCGGCATCCCGCCCCAAAATCTCGGACGCATAACTGTAATGGGCGCGCGATATGTTGCCGCCTCCTTCGCTTTGCCTCAGGAAGCCGACGGCATGGTCCCAGTAGTGGTCCTGGGCGAAGGCTTCATCGATGGGGACGGTCCGGTGTGCGAAGCCGAAGGCGGCAGCAATCTGCCGCGGAATGCGGATATCGTCGGTTTCAGCGCCCCCGTACGAATAAGTGGAAAAAGTACGGCCGGCGCCGAGAGCGACGCCGACGATCGAACGCGAATCGAAGCCGCCGGTCAGCGTGGCGACGAATCGATCGCGCGGCAGATAGATGGTTGCCGTGGATATGAAGAGATCGCTGAGTTCATCGAGGGACGCTTGCCAGCGGCCCGGCGCCTGAGTGTAATGATCGCTGATACTGGTGTGCTGGATGACCTTCAGGGTTTCCTTGAATTGCAAGTAGGAATTCGCGGCCAGGAGCTTGACCTCGTTGAACCATGTCTCATTGAAAAGGGGGTAATGGAACAGGCTTTTTTCCAGGAGGTAAAGCGAACTCGGGGAAAAAACCGCCGGGCTCGCTTGGCGGATCGATCGCAGCGAGGACGAAATATAGGTGACGCCACCGTGCTGGTGATAATAGACCGGCAGAATGCCAAAAACGCTGTTAAACACCCTGACATGACGATCTTTTTTGAAAACCTGGATAATGTAGAAAAATCCCGGGATGTGCTTCAGCATCCCCGGCCCAAAGCCCTTGAGCAACGCTTCCAAGTACGACTTTTCGTCAACGAATTCCTTGCGGTCAAAAATGAAATCGCCTAAAAATATACTGACCGTTTCTCCGACATGGATCTCATGGGCAAAGTCCAGAGGACTTTTACTTTGAAGATGAATGTCGATGCCGTGCAGGTTGGGCATGCTGGTTGTCACATCCCGGTTGATCATAACCTTGTCCCAACGGGGTTCCCGAGGAATACTAATTGTGAAATTCATTGGCGCTGACGTTGCGGGCAAGCTCGCTCATGGTCTGAACCAGTAAATCCCCGGATCGCACTCTCTCGTTAACTATTTGCAGAATTTTCGGCATGACATTTTCAAAATACCAAGGGTCCATAGACGGGTGAAACCAGAAACTGCACAGTTGCCTATTTTTTGATGCGTATTCAAGAATCTTCCTAAACTTCCTAATGTGGAAATCCGCGCTCCAACCGTAAGCATCCCGATCCAATCCGAGCCCGGAGGGGATGGAAACCAGCCCCAGCTTGTCAATTTTAGGCACATCGATATCGAACGGCGCTTTTTTCCGGTAGCAGGTGAACCCCAATTCCTTCAATGACTCGTAGTTCCCAGCAGTTCCGCCCGGGAATACCATGCTGGTCAATTCGCAACCCGATTCCGCGGCCAGGCGTTTGCATACACTCAATTCGGCCAGCGCGAGTTCCTTTGGGCAATTTTTGTAAGAAAAATCGATATGAGAAAACGTGTGGCAAGCGATCTCGTTTCTTTGATGGGCATCCTTGATCATGCGGATCAGATCCGGGGCATACCATTCAGGGTTTTCCAGTAAATCGGTTCCGGGATCATGCTGGTACCAATCCCCGTGATCGAATCGCCAATGCTCGTTGCTGAAATGGGGCGGCCGAGTCATCTCATCGTGCGTCAACCCCGATTTGTTTTTTGAGCATTCCTTCAGAAACAAATGGCCCACGGTCGCCCACGTGACCGGGATATCCAGGTCGGCGAACAGCGTGAGCAATTTCGGCACCTGTTCCCTTTCCCGCCGCGCCATTGCCTCAAAATCAGCGATCGTTTTGGAATAGCGATATGCCCAGGCCATTTCGAAATCGGCAGAAAAAACAACGGTGCCCTTTGCAAAATATCCACTCGCCTTTTTATTGACCGTAGGCTTGAAGCGGCAATAATGAAGCATGCGCGTGCTCGCTCCCCTTACCATCGGAGGCATGATCCGGCGCAATCGAAAATATATGTTCTTGGCAGTCTGGATCAGCATGGGTGATGGCTCGCTTTTATGACCTGGCGGACGATCCCGTGAAAATTATCGACCATTTCAGCCAGGGAGAACTTTTTTAAATGTTCCTGGTATGCTTCACTGTTTTTATCGAAATCCGGAAACTGTTGGTCGATATTTTCGAGAATTTCCCTCAATTGCCTGGCATTCTTGTATTCGAAAAGAATTGAAGACCCGGGGAAAACGGTTTCCGGAATCCCACCGACGCGCGTGGCGATAACTGGCAATCCGGCGACCATCGCCTCGACGATGGCATTGGATACGCCCTCCCCTCTCGAGGAATGGATGAAACAGTCGGAAATGGCTAAAAAATCACTGACGTTCTGCCTGTGACCGAGGACCATCACGTTTTCCCTCAAGCCCGATTCTTCTATCTGCGATTCGACCTGCTTACGATAGGGGCCGTCGCCCATTATCAAGTAATAGAACGGAACACTTTCCTTGAGCATTTTCATGGCTTTAAATACCGTTTCGTAATCCTTGAACGGGACCAGGTTGGCTACGGATATGAACACCTTGCCGGGGCGCTCCCGGTAGCCGGGAATCAGTTCACAGCGGCTTCGGCGAATGCTTTCCCCATCCAGGCTCTGCCTGAATTTATTCTCGATGCCATTGTAAAGCACAAAGCGTCTCGGGCCCGGCTTCAGGTTGTTCGCCTTGAGGCCGGCCAGCGAATTGGCGACGACGTAAGGCGACAGCATGCAGACCAGCGACCGGAACAGGAATGACGCCTTGAACAGGCGGACGCCGTGCTGGATGCAGCCGTTGATGAAAATGAACTTGAACCTTCCATGGCTGAGCAGTCCGACCAGTGCGGTTTGCAGGTCCCAGGCAAAGACGATATCGTATTCGTTTTCCCTGTAGATTTCTCTTATAAATCTATAAATTGAGAGCTTGCCGCTTTCCTTGCTTATTAACAGCTGCTTCTCAGGAAAGCCATATTCGGCGACGAAATTCGGAGTTTGGAATTTCAGGGACAGGATATCGACATGATGCCCGTCGTTGATCAGCGCTCTGGAGAGAAGGAACATTTGCCTTTCCTTGCCTCCCCTCTGGATCGAGTCGGTTGTGAATAGAATTTTCATCTTCCAACTATGCCGATTTCACGATTATCTCGAGAGTCATTATGATGATTCGCAGGCTGCTTCATATACGGCAGCTGTCTTTTGGGCGATCCAATCCCACGAAAACTCCCCTTGTCCTGAAAGCAGGCCGATTGCTTCCGCCATGCGGCTTCTTTTGCTTTCATCGTTCAGAAGCTCGATGATCGCTTCCGCAAGCGCCTGAGGATCTCTCGGGGGCACCAGCATCCCGGTCTCGCCATCCCTGACCACTTCGGGAATCCCGCCCACCGCGGTCGCCACGACCGGCTTGTTGAACGCATAAGCCGTCATGATCACACCGCTTTGCGTGGCATCGGTATACGGGCAGACGACCAATGATGCTTTTTGAATCAAGCCTGCCAGATCGTTATTGTCAAGGCGTTTTTGGATTAGCAAAACAGATTCATCGTTGACGATATCAATGCCGGCAAACTTCATTTCACCGCTTCCGGCAATAATCACGCGCAGTCCGGGAACCTTCATTTTTATTAATGGGATTGCCTCCAGCAAATATTCCACTCCCTTGTAGGGAGACAAGCGACCAAAGAAAAGTATGGTATGCGGGTTTTCGCTAATGCCCTTATGCCGCCACATCCGATACACTTCCAAGGGGCCGTAATAGATGATGTGGATGCGTTTCTCATCTCTTGCCCTGGGAGCACTCGCTTTTGCATGCAAAATGATCTGGGCATGCGAGTTCAAGAGATGGCGATTGTAGCGTTCCGCCCACTTGTTTTTCTCGCCGGAATGCGAGATCAAATCATGGATCGTATGAATCTTGGGAATTTTCCGGGAAAAGAGCGACAGCCAAAATTGCGCCAGGTCATTGCCGCTGAAATGAATGCAGTCGTAGTTGCTTTTTTTAAGAAGCCCTGCCAATTGGAAAGACAATAATATATTTTTGAACCCGTAAGACTTCAAATTCCTATAAACAAACACGTTGATATTATTGGCGCTTCCCATGTAATCAATGATTTCGTTGCCAACGACCCTGGTTACTCTATCGGCAGGCAGAAAACCTTCGGCGACATCGACGCCCGTAAAATCGATAATGCTTTCACATTTCTTGTTCTTGGCAAACACAAGAAACAGGTCAGCCTGAACATATTTCAATAAATGCTTCACAAGCGGCAGGGTGACATCGACATGGCCGAAACTGATATAAGCGACTTTCATGATTTCGTGTTCCCGATTCCGCATCGTGGGGTGTTGAAGTTATTCGATCAAATAAAATGCCTGATGCTGAACTTGTTATTTTTTATTCCCCAGGCAATCCCGGAAAAGAACCCCCGCCAGATCGCGAAAGACACAAGCGGATGCAATTGCTTCAGATTGACCAGCGAACTTCTAAGAACACTGCGGTAAAAATGATGCCGGACATATCTGCGGAAATAATCCACCGGCTTGTGCAGCAAAATGACCAGCATGGGATTGCGGGCATCGTAATAGGCCTTGAAGGCAGAATTTTTGCCGATCGTCATGCTTTCCTTGTGCCAGATCTTGGCCAAAGGCGTGTAATAGATCTTGAAGCCCATTTTTTTCGCGCGCGCCTGCCAATCATACTCTTCGGCCTGGAAGGCGAATGCCGTGTTGTAACCTCCCACTTTTTTATAAACTGACCGGCGGACCAAGGTGAATATGTCATCGGTAAAAATTCGCTCGGCAACTTGCTCGTATTGTCCGACGTCCTTTTCCCGGTTGCCAATGTGATCGCCATTCCAGCGGATCGGGTCTTCGGATTTCCCCACAGTCTGAAGGGT
Organism: Thermodesulfovibrionales bacterium; assembly: GCA_022865525.1. Classification (GTDB taxonomy): domain Bacteria; phylum Nitrospirota; class Thermodesulfovibrionia; order Thermodesulfovibrionales; family SM23-35; genus JALHSV01. Next base: position 11,498 of record JALHSV010000432.1, on the reverse strand, counting down.
ATCGGGCCTGTCGTAAAAATACACCTTCCCGGTGACAAATCCGATCTGCGGATCGCTTTCGGCTACCTTTACCAGCTCTTTGATCACATTCTTGTCAGCTTTCACGTCATTGTTGGTCACCAACACATAATCCGCTTTTTTTTCATTGAACGCATACTGCATGCCAAAATTAAATCCACCGGAATACTTAAGATTCACGTCAGTGCGAAGGACCTTGACTTCTGGATAGTTTCGCTCAACATATTCCTTGCTGCCATCGGTCGAGCCGTTATCAATGACAACGACTGAAAAATCAGGATAACCATTAGCCAGATAAGAAGAGATGCTGTCTTCGAGCAAGTGCTTCCCGTTATAACTGAGGATGAGCACTATTACTTTCGGATGAATGGATCCGTTTAGCATGGTAAAATCACATATTCATGTCAGCGCCGCCAGCTGCCTGAGCCCGGTTTCAAAATCAATCCGCGCCGACCAATTCAGATATTGTTGAGCTTTTTGGCAATTGGAGCGTGTCTCGGCAATCTCCGCTTCCCGCTGTTTGCCGAGGAATTGAACCGGAATTTTTTTTTCTGAAAATTTAACAAACAGATCGACGACCTCGCGTACCGAATGACTCACCCCCGATCCGATATTAAAAACCTCAAAACCTTCAGGCTCATACTCCAATGCTCGCAAATAGGCCAGAACGACGTCATCGACATGAACATAATCACGGCGCGGCTCCGGATCCGAAAGAACGATCCGCCCTCGTCGCGATTGCAAGGCGATCGAGGATATAAGAAATTTATCGCTTTGACCGGGGCCGTATATATTAAAAAACCGCAAAGCGATGGTTTTCACTTTAAAGTGCCGTGAGTAACTTTCACATAATTGTTCGCATAGCAGTTTGCTTTGCGCATAGGGGTTTAATCCCAGCAGAGGATGTTTTTCATCTATTGGCAGATATTGAGGTTGGCCGTAAACATAAGAACTGGCAAAAATGAACTTGGCTTTCCACAGACGTGCCAATTCCAGGGCGTTTATGGTAGACAGGATATTGTCCTCATAATAACCGCGGGGATCAGTGAAAGATTCGGGGACATATGATCGCGCTGCCAGATGGATTATGCAGTCTGCTTTTTTAAGCTCTTTGGCGATTTCCCAGCGCGTTACGTCGCATCCTGTTTCGATATCGGCCCCAATAACTTCCCAATCATTGTCTTTCAGGGCCGCAACCAAAGACCGACCGACAAAACCGCGGCTTCCCGTTACCAAACAGGTTTTTTGCATTATAATTTGAGATTCTCGAATTCGTTACAGGCTTTTTCGTAATCTTCGGGCCGTCCGATATCGAGCCAATAGCCATTATGCAGGAATCCCTTGACCTTTTGTTTGTCCTTTTTCAATTTGACGATCAAATCGGGCAAGTTGAAAAACTTTCCGGGAGGAATATGGGCGATGACCTCGGGTTCCATAAAATAAATGCCCATGCTGACCAGGTATTCCAAATCGGGCTTTTCCGTCCATTTTTGAAATTCCGACATTTCATTCAAATCGACCACGCCGAAATCAACATGTACCATTCGCTTGGCTAGGCCAATCGTGGCCTGGTCACGATTTTGTTTATGAAATTCCAGCATATCATTGAAATTGATATCGGCCAAAACATCGCCGTTCATCAGCAAAAAAGTTTCCTTCAAGGAGTCTTTTAGCGAAAAAAGCGGCCCGGCGGTGCCCAGCGGATGGTCTTCAGACGAATAAGTAATGTTCACACCGAATTTTCGACCGTCCTGAAAATAGAGGCGTATCATCTCACCCATATGCCCGATAGCAATGATTATTTCCTTGAAATTGTTTTTACAGAGTTGTCGAATGATGATTTCTAGTATCGGTTTGTCATTGACCGGCATCAGCGGTTTTGGAAAATTGACCGTAAATGGCTTTAAGCGAGTCCCCTTTCCCCCAGCCAGGATCACGGCAGTCAAGCTTTTAGACATTGTACAACTCCGATTTGAAAATCGCCAAATTGCCTTTGATCCAGGCGATCGTTTTTTCGATGCCGGCCTCCAGCGTGAACCGGGGCTGCCAATCCGTATTGACCTTGATCTTGGCATTATCGCAAAGCAGGCGCTCCACTTCACTGGCTTCCGGTCGAACGCGCTGGGTTTCGACGGCGAATGGAACGTCGACTCCCAGAACTGCTGCAATCATCTTGGCCAAATCTTCAATTGAAATCTCATTGCCCATGCCGATATTGGTGACCTCACCGATCAATTTCTCACAGGCGGCGATTTCGATAAAACCTGCAACCGTGTCCTCTACATAGGTGAAATCGCGGGTCGGGGTCAAATTGCCCACGCGCAGTTTTTTTTCGCCCTTCAGCATCTGGATGATTAAATTGGGGATGACGGCGCGGGCCGATTGCCGGGGACCGAACGTGTTGAAGGGGCGTACAATTTTCACCGGCAGGGAAAAGGACCGGCAGTAACTCAAGGCCAATTGATCCGCGGCGATCTTGGAAGCCGAGTATGGTGATTGTCCGATCAGCGGATGCTTTTCGTCGATGGGAACGTACTGGGCGGTTCCGTACACTTCGCTCGTGGAAGTGATGACGATATTGTCCGGTTGCTGCTTCCTGCAGGCCTCCAGCACATTGTACGTTCCCTCGATATTGGTTTTGATATACGCCAGGGGCGATACATAGGAATACGGAATGCCGATCAGGGCGGCAAGATGGAATACCGTCCCGCAGTCCTCCATGGCCCTGCTGACCGAATCAAAATCGCGGATGTCGCCGCAAATGATCTCGCAATTGCCTCGCACGACCGGATCGTCCAGCCATCCCCAATGGTTGCGGGAATTGTAGCGGACGAATGCCCGGACGCTCGCCCCCGACTTGAGGCATTTTTCCACCAGGTGCGAGCCGATGAATCCCCCCGCCCCGGTGATCAGGATCTTTTTCGCTTTTTTCATTTAAACCACGCTTTGATATAGATCGTTAAATTTTATGGCAACATTGGGCCAGTGGTAGTGCTCCCTGGCGATAGCGGCTGGAAGACTCGTGATCGGCCCTCCGGAGAGAAAACACTCCAAATGCCTTTGCCAGGAAGAATAGTCTTTCTTCGGAACAACCACTCCGGCATCGTTTTCCTGCAGCACCTCGGCCGTGTTGCCCACAGCGGTTGTGAAGACCGGGGTCTCGCACGCCAGCGCCTTGATGACCGAGACCGATGCTCCTTCCGAAAGTGAGGTCAGGACGAACAGATCGCAGGCGCCATAGTATTTCAGCAATTGATCATCCCCGATATAGCCGACAAACTCAATTTGTTTCTGCTCACGCAGGGGCCTTGCCAGGGAAAGCAAATGATCTTCATAGTTTCTCGTACCGTGGCCGCTCACCACGAATTGAAAATCGTGCTGATCGCTCAAACGATTTAAAACTTGAATGAATCGATCGACCTGCTTCAATTCATTCAATCTGGAACTAGTAAAAAGTATCTTGCGCTGAAGTGGAAGCTGAAGATCCCTGCGGCATGCGTGCTGGTCCAACTTTCGCCAATAGTCAAAATCCACCCCCATGGTGATCTTTTCGAGCGGTCCCCGGTAAAAGCGCTTCAATAAGCCCAAATTTCTGTCATTCATGTAAGTCATTGCCGAAAGAGTGCCGACATACTTTTTAAAATCCCAATGCTCCTTTATCAAGTTTATTTTTGAGGGAATGTTTTTCGTGAGCGCAAAAAGACGCCGGGCTGGAATTGTGATGTCGCCCATGAAACTGAAAACGATCTTGTCCATGTTTCCGGATGCCCTCAAAAGCTTCAGCAAACGAAAATCATTTATCTGAATTATGATCCGGCCATGGTCATCTATTCGCTTCAACTCTGAAATCATATTTGAAAAATCAAGGCGATCGACATTCTTTAAGCCGAAGCGAACCCGCCTTGAACTTACGGGTATCAATCGGTGCACGACTCCCGGGAATATTTCCTGTCTGTATATTTTGTCCGCCCGCAGGTCCGGCTGCCAGATTTCATGAACACAATTATCGTTTATTTTTCGCACTTCAACGGCCAGCAAATCCGCCCAGTCATATCCCCATATTCCCACCCAATTTCCACCTGGTGTTTCCCAATTATATTGGGGCCGTGGCTTATCAGCGTACTCCTCATAAGCTGGAGCATGATCCATTATATGAATGACCTTACCGATATATTTCTTCATAAATTTTTGCCAATTTATCCATAATTACAGTATTCCCATCGAGATGTTCTTGCGCAACGGTACGGCACTTGGTGAATTTCTTGTGATTATTGATCATCCACTCGGTTTTTCCCAGCACTTCACTCTCGTCCTTGATCAAAACGCCCAATTCGGAATAATCAAAATCAAGGTTCGCCAATTGCGGGCTTATCACCGGCTTGTTGCATGCCAGCGCTTCCATCCAAGAAACGTCCAATCCGCCGAATTTCGGGTTGAAAGCGGGATGAATGTAAAAATCGGCGGCATTGAAAAATTGGGGCATATCATAAGCAAACTGAACCCCGAAATACGGGCAGCCCGATCCAACCACCGCATCGTACAGGTCGTTGTCCTCGTCATTAGAGCCGCCGACAAAGATGACGGAAAAGTTATATTTGTCTTTTAAGGCGTGATATACCTTTAATATCAAGTCGACGCCCTTCAAACGGTAAAATCTTCCCACATAAAGCGCATAAATTTTTTCTGGCTCCAATCCCAATTTCATTCTTGTTTCCGGCAAGTTTTTGGGTTTCATGCTGTCGAAATCAGCACCTACCGGCATGAATTTCAGCGGCGGATGGTCGGGCAACAATTCGAAAAACATCTTGGTTGCTAATGTCAGATAGGTTATGTATGAAATTATTTTTTTATTATAAAAGATTTTCATTAATGCGCTTTTCATTGATCCCTTTCTGGGAGGGATTCCCCCATGGTGGGAAAGAACCAGTTTTATCCCGGGACATAACAGTTTCACAAGCATGACAAAACGCAAATTATAAAGATCGTGGTAATGAAGAATGACATAAAACCGTTTCTTTAATTCATTGAGCTTTTTTATCATTTCCCAGGTCAGGATATTCTTGACCACTGGCTTTCTATATGGCCAGATGACTCCTTGGATGTTAAAGACTTCTTTTTCAGTTATCTCTGAAAAATCGCTTTCAGCCCGCCATGATTCAATGTCAAGCCCGGGATTGTATTTCTTCAGCCTCCGGGCGATCAATCCCGCCCACGATGAAACGAAATAGTAATCGTCGTCCCGGTCCGCATGATGCGGGGGCTTGCTGGGATTAAACACGGAAAGGTGGATGATCTTAAGGGGTTTCATCAGTCCTTCCGGTATTTATTTCATCCTTCACGTATTTCAGCAGCGGCTTCACATTGATCAAGCTCATAAAAAAGCGCAGGTCATCCCTGGTGATCATCTTGAATTTCCATTCCAGAGAAAATACGACGAGCAAATACAAGATCGGCACGATGATATAAAACAGCAATACATGCCGGGCCAAAACGATCATGGCCAGCGCACCCAGGGCGAATTGAAACCCGATCATCATCCATATCATCCCATCCGTCCGGATCTCGATGATTCGCCTGGAGATCCGGTCATAGACAATGAACAGGATCATGTTGACCAGCATCAGCGAGATGGCGGCGCCCAGCCCCTTCAGGTTCAGTGTTGATTTCGCGCTGAGCATGTAAATTAATCCCGCCTGCAGGAAAAGAAGGGCCATGCTGATCGCGGCGATGCGCCGGAACATGCCGTTGGCGAACGCCAGGTTGAGATAAGGCATCGTATAGATATAAATAAATATGGTCAGGATGATGTAAGGGAAATAGCGGATGGTCGCGGCGTACCTGCTGCCAAATAAAAATGGCACGAGATGCGAGCTGAACAAGATCAACAGAATAATGAACGGCAGCATGATGCAGACCAGGTATTTCCTGTATCTCACAATTAGATCCGAGATGGCCGAGAATCGCCCCTGAAACAGGAGTGAGGAGAAGGAGGGGAACAGGATGCTTCCCATGCTGCTGCCCAACAACTTGACCGGGGTCGTCAACGAGAAAGCGGCCATGTACAACCCGAGCTCATAGGTGCCGTGCAGGCGCTGGAGCATGATGCGGTCGATGTTGTCGGTCCATTGCTGGGCAAAGAGAATGACGATCACCGGTAGAGAAATTGCCACATATTTCTTCACGAGATCCTTTCTGAACTTGCCGAACTTGTAGCTCTTGAACAGATAATAGTTCACGGGGAAAATCAGGAGCACATAAAGCAGCGACGATGTAGCCAAAGCGATCGCACCGAAGCCCAGCGCCACCAGGACGATCCGCGTTGTCTTGTCCAGGGTGCTCTGGAGAAAGGTCGGGATCTCCACCTTGGCCCTCTCCGTCCTGGCGATGAAATTCGTGCGGAAAATGTAATTCAACGAATCGATGAAGTAGATCGCGATATAGATGAAGATGACGGTCCTTATTTCGGGCCTGGCGATATCGCGATTTTTCATGAAATGGACCTGGGCATAATAGTAGGAAATGATCACCATCAGGAACAAAAAGGAAGTGGTGATCTTCAATACCGCGAAGGTGGCGACGTAATCCCGGATATCATCGGTGCTGGTGACCAGCTTCTGCTGGGCCGTGCTGATGCCGAGGTCGGTGACGAATTGAAAAACAGCGACAAAGGCCATTCCGAAAGCGAGTGTACCGACGACGTTGGGACCGCCGATCCGCGCCACCACGATGCCGGAGGCTATTCCGATGACCAGGCTGACAAACTCCACCCCGTAGGTGAGGACAAACTTGTGTTTCAGCATTTCAGGTCGTCGTGGGCTGATACTGGCTGGTATCCACGTTATCCGTTATTCGTCTTCTTTTTCGCATGACCATGATCAAGTTGAATCCCGGTTTCTTGGTAAATACTCTTTCGCTGAATGGCAACCAAATATAGGTCAACATCCATTTCAGGACAGCTTCCAAAGGCAACAGCGCAAGGAGCCACTTGTTTTTTTTCTCGTTGTATTTGGAAATAATGATGCTTCCCCAGCTGAACTCGTTGAATTTGAAGCGATCCTTCAAAAATACAATGGATTCTTCACTGAAAAGATCAATTAAATCTCTTTTCTGATAATGCCTTAAATGCTCCTTGATCCCGCATTCCAGGGGCACCCGATCCAAATGAGGAACAGTTAACAACAGGAAGCCCCCCGGCTTGAGAACCCGGATGATCTCCCGGGCCGCTTTTTTGTCATCCGGGATATGTTCCAAAACTTCCGTGAGGATCACGACGTCAAACCGCTCATCCCCGAAAGTCATGTTCTGCGCATCCATCACTTTTGCTTCGACGTTGCTCCTCCCGCTCAATTTGCTCAATGTCTTTTCGCCAAATCCAAAATTGTTATTCTCCGGAAGAATGTCGATCGCTGTCACTCTGTTTCGCAACCCTTTCGTAAATGGACTGGACATGGCACCGATGTCAAGGATCGTATCTCCTGGGCGAATAAACCTGCGAAATCTCCTTCGGGTATCGAAATTAAAAATTCCTTCCGCCAAACAAATTACCGCTTTTTCCTTCAATTGGTTTTGTGTCATATTTCCGATCACTCTAAATGGTTTAATTAATAGTTATTCCAACTAACGTTTTTCCTTTTTTAACACCGCAGGTACTCCAGCAATCAATGAATTAGGAGTTTCAATCCGTTTGTTCAGAACAGACCCGGAAGCAATGATCGAACCATGTGCCACATGAGCATTCTTCAGGATCAAGCACCGGTATCCAACCCAAACATCGTCATCGATCACAATTTCACCATTAGGATTCAGTAGGTGCCCATCTTTATTATAAACAGGATGTCCATCTGTATCCATTAATAAAATGTCCCAAGATAAAAGACAGCCAGTGCCAATTTTTATTGAATTATGACAGGATATTGACGAATTGGCAGTTATTTCAAATTTATCGCCAATAATCAATTCCCCTTTCATCCCCACATTGATTTTTGTTCCCGCACCTAGCGTAGCTGTACCATTGAATATTACTTCTCCTTCAACATTCCAAAGTGAATATTCCTTATTTGTGGATAAAGGCATTGCCGTAAAACCAATAATGATCATCCCTCTTCGCAAAGGAGCATTGATCTTAACTGTCCCTTTGCAATTTCTTAAAACTACTTTGTTTGTTAATAAGATTGGAAGTTTTAACTCATTTTTAAGCCCGAAGTATTTAAAATTCAAGAAAAGCGATTTAGGCAAGCCTGAATATTTTTGAATTCTGATCTTTGTGTTTTGAGATAACAATGGCATAAAATCTATTTCCCCATTTTTAATTTCTTTATCTCTTTTGCAGGCACGCCGCCAACCACTGTCCAGGGCAGAACATCGCAATTAACAACGGCGCCAGCCGCAGCCATGCTGTAATTCCCCATGGTAACCCCCATTAAAATGGTGACATTGGCGCCAATATATGAATCATTTTTAATCAAAACTGGTTTTTGAGCAGCCGGATATTCTATCGACAAACCGGATTTTGATAAATCGAAGTGAGTAATGAAAGTGGTTTGCATGGAAATGACTACATTGTCTTCGATAGTGATTTTATCCCTAAGATCGAAAAAGCAGTTTTTTCCGATATGGACATTATTGCCAATTTTAAAATTTTTAAAATCATAGCAGTTATGAAATATTAAAGGAACTTCAATATCACAATTACTGCCAATAACTGCACCATTTTTCTTGAGCAAAGGAATGATCGAATTCTTTCCTACTCTCCGCAGGAATGCGTTGGCTTGGTCAAAACCAAGTACACCATTTCGTATTTCAAATCCGGCCAAATCCAATCGGACATTAATTTGGTTAATAATTTTTCTTAATCCTAATCCCATTTATTTTATTTTAATTTCTGCAATCCTTCTGAAAACAATTTCACGTTGACCAGAAAAATAAGTTTTATATATTAATCTAAATTGAATGTCTTTTAATATCCCTTCTACAAACGGATAATCTTTTCGTAAAACTATAATATCAGGTTTTTCAGAATCAATTTGTGCCAAAATCATTTCATCGCTTATGTTATATGATTGGGATTTATTATAAAATTTCTTCTTTTTATTGTAGGGGACTGCCTTTTTAGAAACCAATCCAGCATAATCGTAAATATAGGCATTTGAAAAGAATCCTAGGACTCCGATATCTGCACAAAATATTTTACTATTAACTGGGATCATTCGAGCAACCATAAATAATTCATCTGAAAAGAGATTGTTTTTGAATGACTTAAAATAAATTTTATTTGGATTATTGCTCCTATTATTTCTAAGGAACATGTATGATGAAATTCCCAATGAGATTATTATAAATAGAACCACAGATAAGATTAAATTCTTTTTATTAAGTACATTTTTTATATATAATGCAGTAATAAGAACAAGTAGAAAGGGCAGGTAAGGTAAATACCAATGTTGAATCGCACCAATTAGACTTACTTGAAATAAGGAATAAAAAGTAAGAAATAAAAAATACTGAAGCCCAAATACATTTCGTTTTTTTATTAAGGAATAAACAATAAATAATCCAAATAAAAGCATTGGGAGTGAGACGAAAATTGGAAATCCCATTCTGATTACATAATTGACACGTTCCCCAAAACTTTGGGAAAACCCTGAATGTGTGTAAATTACTGTTTTGGCAATTATGGTTTGAGGGATAAATGTTTTGAATAAAATCAAAGTGAAAAATGTGTATGCCAATACTGCTAAAGCAATAACAATTAAACTTTTAATTAACCTCTTAAAATTAATTTGCCCTAAAATTAACTGAAACAAATAAAATGTAAAAAAAGAAATAGATGCAATAATTCCAATATCTAAACGCAGAAGGAAAATAATAATAAGATAAATTAGCGCTTTTTGATTATCAATTTTTTTAAGAAATAGAAGAAGAAATAAAAGCACCGTAAATGTTTCCATTCCTGAAAACAAAACATTAAAATTGACCGGCGAAAATAAAAGAAGTAAAAAAAAAGCAATAGATTCTAAAATACCAACACCTGTAACTTCAATTAAAACAATCAGTGCCCCAGAAAAACAAAACAATGAAATTATTTGAGAAAGAGAATGATAATCGATGCGGATAAACACATTTACGATTTTATACAAAATAGCTAAAATAATTGCATATAGCGGAGTAGACGTTCCAAAAACTTTTTCACCCCTATTATAAACCAACCCAAGACCGCTGTTTAAGTTCTTTGCATAGCGATAAGTTATGAAGGGGTCATCGTAATGAAAAGAATTGATTTCGAAAACCATATAATACAAAAGCAATAGTCCAACAAAAATCAAGAACAGATAAAACAAGCGCAAATCATGCTTTTTGATATAGTTAAACAAATTATTCGGTCTCATTTTCTATAAAACAACCAATTTCTTAGACATTTATCTTTTTTATGGCATTAGCAATAAAATATATCTCTTCATCGGACAAATCCGCATGCAACGGCAGGGTGATGAAACGTTCATACTCCTTTTCGATGTAAGGGCAATTTTTTCCCCAGGGCTTGAACAGGGGCTGCAGGGATAGTGGCGTGTAATGGCAGCCGGTGGCGATGCCCTGCGACTTCAGGAAGATCATCAGGTCGTCCCGGCGGTCGGACCGGATCCCGAACATCTGGTAGACATAACGGTCGGGTTCGTAGGGCAGCAGGGGAACGATCCCGGGGATATCCTTGATCCTCACAAGGTAGCGGGAGATGATCTCCGACCGGCGCTGGTTCATGGCCGGCAATTTTTTCAATTGCGCCAGGCCGATGGAGGCACCCAGGTCGTTCATGTTGTACTTCCATCCCAGGACGTTGATCTCGTAGAACCAATGCATGGCATCGCGATTGGCCGTGACGTATTCCTGGGCGGATTTCCAGTTGTCCTTGTCGATGCCTACCCAGCGCATGGCCGTGACGTCCTTGAGCAGCTCTGGGTCGTCGGAGCAGATCATGCCACCGTCGCCGGTGGTGAGGCATTTCTTTTCCTCGAAGCTGAAGCAGCCGATATCTCCCCAGGTCCCCAGTTTCTTGCCCTGGTACTCCCCTCCCGCCGTGTGGGCGCAATCCTCGATCACCTTCAATCCTTTTTGCTGGGCCCAGGGCATGAGCTTCTCCATGGGCACCGGGTGGCCGCAGTAATGGACCGGCATGACCGCCACGCAGTCCGGGTCATATTTTTTTTCCAGGTCCTCCAGGCTCATCCCGAGGGTGAGCGGGTCGGAATCAACAAAGACCGGGATCAGCCGGTTATAAAGGATCGCGGTTGCGGTGGCCGCAAAGGTCAACGATGGGACCAGCACTTTTTTCCCCTCGGCAAAATCGAAGCAACGCAAAGCCAGATGCAGGGCTGCAGTAGCCGAGTTGAGGCCGATGGCAACTTTGCAGCCGATGAACTCGGCCCACTTCTCTTCGAATTCGGCCACTTTCGGGCCCAAGCCGATCCAGCCGCGGTCGAAAGCAT
>JALHSV010000431.1 GCA_022865525.1 Thermodesulfovibrionales bacterium | reverse complement strand
GGCCGTTGGCAGCATAAAGGACGGGCTCAGAGAAAGCTGGCAGAGAATAGAGCCTGTCAGAATCGAAACATTAACCTGCGATTGTCATTACCTGAATGAATGCAGGGGTGGCTGCAGATACAGGGCGGTGCTTCTTGGTGATGAACTCGGCAAAGATTTTTACAAATGTCATTCATATGATATACTTGGTGCAGATAAATGAAATGTCGGGCATGAAGCCTGAATTCCTTTATGAAAGGGGGTGTCTTACATGACAATTAAAAAGGTCTCCAAAAGGGTTTCAACCACCTGTAAATGCAAGAGTTCCTGCTAACAAAATTCGATTAGCCACAAGACATAGGTAAGAAAAAGAAAAGGCTGGTTTTCACCAGCCTTTTCTTTTTAACCATTGTTATTCCATAGTTATGCACTGTACAGGGCAGGTATCAGCGGCTTCCTGACAGTTGCAGGTGTTGCATTTGTCAGGACCTATGACCTGCGCTTTCCCGTCGTCACCAACTTTGAATACCTCAGGACACATCTCCTCACATGTGCCGCATCCCTCACATGCATCCTCATTCACTACCGGCTTTGGCATACTCTTTCCTCCTTACTTGTGAAATGTTGAAATTCTCCTCTTTATATCTTAAGAAGAGTTAGGGAAATAACCAACCTATAAATATATTACATTATCTCGATAAAGGAATACTCTCTGCTTCCTCTCTACTGTCTACAGAATTAGGCCCACGGGGTGCCGCCGTCAACAATGCTGTGCTCTTCCCACATAAACCAGTTTCCTGTATCATTCATGAAATTATACGTGTTTGCAAAGATATCATAATGCTGCTGTTCCTCCTTGATCAGCCTTTCAAAGAGGGCCTTCTCTTTTTCTTCCCGGGTCTCTGTTTCAACCTGTTTGTAGAATGCTATGCCTTCCTGTTCCATCTGCATGGCTATCTTGAACGCCTCGAGTTCATCCTGTGTCGCTATGACCCGCTGCATCAGTGAATTCTTCATGGATTCAAAGATTGTCTGCATATTTCTCATCGGGCTGACATCATCCATCTTGATATCAACCTCTTTGAATATCTGGGAAAGCATCTGGAGATGCCTTTTTTCATCCTCTGTGATTGACTGAAACATTTTTTTGCCTGCGGGATGAATTGTTTTCTCCGCAGCTTTCGTATAGAAATCTATAGCATCCTTTTCCATTTTTATCGCGATTTCGATGGCGTTCATATGCTCCTCCTGTAAACAGAATGACGTATGTATTCAGTTTAATTCTTTTGGGGAACGATAATCAAATCGATAATGCCATTGTTTATTATAATAAATAATGACGTCCCCTTCCTTTATACAATTTTATCCCACCCTGCGATGCAACCAGAAGTGCGGCTTTTGCTTCAATCAGAGCATACCTGACTTAAACGTTAAGCAAGACATGACTGAGAAGGAGGCATTTACGCTTGTGGAAACCCTCATGCACTTGGGCATTATGGAATTGGATATTCTTGGCGGGGAACCGATGCTCGTTCCCTGGATAAAAGATTTTGTAAGATATGCTACCGGGGCCCGTATTACCGTCAATATCAGTACGAACGGCAGTCTTCCCGAAATGGTTCATCCCATAGCGAAGATACCGACCCGGTTATTAAATATCGGGTTTTCTCTCCATGGTTTTTCAGACACCCACAATGCCATTACCCTGTCAGACAATTTCAACTTTGTTCTTGAAGGGATTAGGAAAACCGTAGAAGAAGGGAAAAACCCTATCGTCAAGAGTGTTCTGACACGCACAAACAGAGGCGAGATACAAGCCCTCATTCACTATCTCGGGGAACTCGGTGTAAAAAGATACTTCCTCCTGCATGAAGATATCATTGGAAGGCAACAGCATGCAGGATGTTTATCATTTCCTGATTTCATGAGATATTTTTCAACTCTCAGCTCAGATATGAAAGAGATTCCCGACATCGGATTTGTTGCTGCATCCGGTTTTTATAAATGCGGGAGGACGGCCTGCAGAAGATGCGATGCCGGAACCACAAAGCTTGCAGTGCTTCCTGATGGTTCAACCTTTCCCTGCAATCTGCTCGTCGGATTCAAGGAATTTTGTCTCGGTAATATCCTGAGAGATGAATTCGAAACAATCCATAATCATCCAAGCTTGCAAAGATTCAGACAATTTAATGGTAATGTGTGCAGTTCCATACAATGCACCCGCTATGAATCATGCGGAGGAGGATGTCCGGCCCACAGTTATTACTTCTACCGGAATCTTGATGCTCCAGACCCCCGCTGTCAATTCATAACTCCTTGAAATCACTGATATAATATACGTATCTCTATCGGGATATATGGCATTCTTATTGATTTCATACTATACTTTAAGAAATCAGATTGTAACGTTGTAGAAATATGGAGGTTCTATGAAAGCAGTTGAGATAAAACCTGACATTTACTGGGTTGGTGCGATCGATTGGGCGGTCAGGGATTTTCACGGCTATGTTACGCCAAATGGAACAACATACAATAATTATCTTGTTCTTGATGAGCAGATAACCCTTTTTGACACGGTGAAACATGATTTCTCGGATGTGACCATCGGGAATATCAGGAGTCTCATTGATCCATCAAAGATCAAGAACATCGTGATCAACCACATCGAGAATGACCATGTGACAAGTATCGGGGATATTATGCATCTTGCACCGGATGCAACAATTTATATTTCTGAAAGGGGGAAAAAGGGACTCGACAGGTTTTTTGATACATCAGCATGGAACATGAAGATTGTTAAGACCGGGGATACATTAAATATCGGCAAAAGAACGCTCCTTTTCCTTGAAACCCCGATGCTGCATTGGCCTGATTCCATGATGACTTATATTAAGGAGGATAAACTCCTGATTAGCCAGGATGCATTCGGACAGCATTATGCCTCCGCAGCCCGGTTTGATGATGAATTCACAACCTGCTTTTCGGTATCAGAATTAGAGGACGCCATCAAAGATTATTATGCCAATATCCTCATGCCGTTCGGTACCCTCATAAAAACCAAAATTGCAGAAATTCAGAAGTTGGGTCTTGAAATCGACATGATTGCTCCTGATCACGGGATTATATGGAGAAAGGATCCGTCCAAGATCATCAATATGTATCTTGATATGGCTGACGGGAAGGCGGACCTCAGAGTTGTTATCATTTATGACACCATGTGGCGCAGTACAGAACAGATGACTCTTCCCCTTATGCAGGGTATCAAAGATGAAGGGGTTGATGTCAAAATCGTAAAACTCAGAGCAAATCCTATCAGCCTGGCTGTAAAAGAGTTCTGGAAAGCACGGGGATGCCTCATCGGATCACCGACACTGAATAATTCGATGTTCCCGACCATAGCTGAATTCCTTGCCTATCTAAAGGGCCTCAGGCCAAAAGGTCGCCTCATGGGTGCCTTCGGCAGTTACGGGTGGATGGGGGGTGCGGTGAGAGATGTCTATGAAGAGTTCAAAAAAATGGGGCTTGAGATGGTTGAGCAGGGGGTTCAGGTTGTGTACAAACCTTCTGCCGAGGATGAGAAGCGCTGCTATGAGTTCGGGAGAGAATTTGCCAACAAGGTCAAAGAATATCACAAAAACTTTAAATAGCATAAGGAGGAGGATAAAATGTCAAAATTTCCAGAACAATATCAGAGTATCAGGAAAAGGTTCAAAAAATTCTTTACTGCAGCAGACAATCTTGGGAAAGCAACGAGTACCGCTGGCCCTATTAACGCAAAAACAGCTCATTTGATTCAGCTCGCTGCTGCCGCCGCAATCAGGTCTGAGGGATCCGTTCATTCTCATGCAAGAAGAGCACTTGACGCAGGTGCAAAACCGGCTGAAATATATCATGCCTTAATCCTGCTTACGAGCATCATCGGGTTTCCTACCGTATCTGCAGCCTTGAG
>JALHSV010000430.1 GCA_022865525.1 Thermodesulfovibrionales bacterium | reverse complement strand
CTGGGTGAACGGCGAATAGCCGTACAGCATGAGCCCTGGCCTCACCGCATCAAGGTGTGCGTCTTCAAATGACAGCACAGCAGCGCTGTTTGCTATATGGGAGAATAAGGGTTTGCCTCTCTGTTGGATAATCGAGCGTCTGACTGTATTGAATCGTTCAAGCTGCTCCATTGCATAAGACCTGTCTGCAAGATCAGCTTCTGAGAAATGGCTCATGAGCCCTGTTATTTCCAATCCGGGCATCTCCGATATCTTTATGATATTTTGTATAACATCATTCCCGTGCAAGCCCAGTCTTCCCATCCCCGTATCGATTTTAACATGAATTTTCATGAGTCTCGATCTTTTTCTTGCTTCTTCCGAAATTAGGTAAGCGGTATCAACTGCGGAAATAACGGGCAACAAATCATGATCAAAAATGTTTTTGATTTCTCCGTGATCAAACAATACGATAATAGGAGCACGTATTCCAGATGCTCTCAGTTCTTGCGCTTCACTCGAAAACGCAACAGCAAGGCAGGAAACTCCCTGTTCGAGAAGTTTTTTTGAAACGTCTGCTGCGCCATGCCCGTATGCATCTGCCTTGACAACAGCAATAATTGGACGGTTTTTTACGATCCTTTGAACAGACTGAAGATTATGCGCTATCGCCGAAAGATTGATTTCTGCGATAGGTCCTCTAATCACCTTCTTCTTTTTCTGTTTTTTCTTTATTCGTTTCTTTGGATTTTTCTTTATCGGGTGTTACATCAATTTCATCTTGTTCTTTTACACCCTTCTTAAAGTTTCTTATTGCCTGTCCGATACCGCTTCCTATCTGCGGCAACCTTGTCGCACCAAAGAGAATCACAATGATAACCAAAATGATCATCAACTCCTGTGTGCCTAATCCAAACATGCTTTTCCTCCTGTCTCTTTCTGGTAATCTTCCAGAGTATTAATATTCACAAATGATTTCCCTTCCGGATCCCTGCGCCTTACCTCCTCCTCATCAACATACAGGACATTAATCTTCCCGAGAAAAGCTTGCAAGCTCCTTTCACCTTTTCTGATGCTGTCTTCCATAACACCGGCAATGCTTTTGGAATAAATGCCGAAAAGCGGCTCCGGCTTCTTCCGATAAATGGGAATGAGCGCATCCCTTTTGCGTTCCCATCTCTCAAGAAGATACTGTACAAGTATAACATTTATAAAGGGCATATCACATGCCGTTACAAAAACCGCTGAAACATCGGAAACCGTCAGTGCCGAACAAATACCCGTCATCGGTCCTTTTTGCCGAATGATATCCCCGACGATAATGGCCCCTGTAGAGAAATAGAGCTCCGGTGCGTTGGTGCTTATAAAAATCCGTTTGAAAATATCCTTGAAAAGATGAACATTTCTGTCGATGATCCGCTGACCGTTTATCACCATAAATCCTTTTGGTACAGGTATTCTTGTATTCTCACCGCCTGCCAATATCAGCGCATCCATCTCACAGATTCTCCGGTGCCCGTTCTCTTGCATCGAATATTTATCCTTGTAAACCATATCATTATGATAGTTTATTAAAAATCTCCTTTCAATAAAAATCATCAATATCCCGGTAATATAAGGTTTTCTTGACAAAATGCATGATCTTACATAAAGTAACGTTGTACTATCAGGGAGTCATGAATCTGAATGGACAGCATACTAAAATACACTGCAACGCTCGGGTTTATCGGTTATCTTCCGTCAGCTCCGGGGACGTTTGGAACGCTTTTTGCCTTCCTCATCTTCATCCTTCTGAAGCCGTCCGCTTTTCTCCACATGATGATATTACTGATCATAATCCCGATCGGGATACTCTCTGCTCACCGTGCAGAGATGCTCCTTGATGACAAGGACAGCAGGCATATCGTTATCGATGAATTTTGCGGATATTTCTTTTCCCTGATCTTTATCCCTTTCAGCGTAGGCTATTCGCTCATAGCCTTTTTTTTATTCAGAGTTTTCGATATACTAAAACCGTTTCCGATTCGCAAGATTGAATCCTTTCTGAGCGGAGGGATAGGGATTATGGCAGATGATATTATGGCAGCGATTTATACGAACATCATTCTGCAGGTAATAAAGACGGTAAATCCCGGCATTTTCTCATTTTCCTGATGGATCTGAGGCTATTCATAGCAATCGATATCCCTGAACACATAAAAAAAGAAATAGGGGAACTCCTTGATATCCTGAAGAAATATGATGCTGATATTAAATGGCTACTCCCGGAAAATATTCACCTCACGCTCAAGTTTCTTGGTGCCACTCCTGAGAGTCTTGTCGCGCGAATCCGGGAAGCTCTTCTCCCTCTTGTGTCGTCTTATGAACCGTTTTATATTACTATACTGAGTACAGGGGTATTCCCGAGCAAAAAATATCCCCGGATAATCTGGATCGGGATCGTTGATTCAGATATTCTGAAGGAGTTGAGAGACCGTATCGAAATCGCTATGTCTCTGCTTGGTTTTCAGAGGGAAGACAAGAAATTTCACCCGCATCTTACCCTTGGACGGGTACGGGCTCAAAGGGGAATGATCTCTCTGATGGAGGAACTCGACCTTTTTCATGATAAGCAATTTGGATCTTTCCGTGTTGACCAGGTAAAACTGATGAAAAGTGAATTGAAACAAAAAGGTGCGGAATACAGGTGTTTGCATACCATACCGCTTGGTGTGGAAGATGCACAATGACCATAGAGAAGAGAGAACCTTACAAGAACCTGTTGCAGATATGGAGGAATAATGACGAGTAAAGACAAAGTCAGGGCACTCGAAGTAGCAATTACCCAGATCGAAAAAAATTTTGGAAAAGGAGCAATTATGCGTCTCGGAGCTGAAGGGGTTGCGGAAGGCCTTCAGATAATTCCTACCGGTTCACTTTCGCTCGATATCGCTACGGGTGTCGGAGGTTTACCGAGAGGCAGGGTCATTGAGATATTTGGTCCTGAGTCTTCGGGGAAAACCACCCTTGCTTTAAGTGTCATAGCACAGGCACAGGCACAGGGAGGCACTACAGCCTTTATCGATGCCGAGCATGCTCTCGATGTCACGTATGCTCAAAAACTCGGGGTCAAAATAGAGGAACTCCTCGTATCACAACCCGACACGGGCGAACAGGCACTTGAAGTTACAGAGCTCCTGGTAAGGAGCGGAGCCATCGACATCATTGCAATCGATTCCGTAGCTGCACTTGTACCCAGGGCAGAAATAGAGGGCGATATGGGTGATTCCCTTCCGGGCCTTCAGGCACGTCTCATGAGCCAGGCTCTCAGAAAGCTGACTGCAGCCATATCGAAATCTATGACAACCGTTATCTTTATCAATCAGATACGGATGAAAATCGGCGTTATGTTCGGGAGCCCCGAAACGACGACCGGCGGAAATGCTCTGAAGTTCTACTCCTCGATGAGGCTTGATATCAGGAGGATAGAAAACCTGAAAGAAAACCAGGAAACCATTGGCGGCAGGGTAAGGGTGAAGGTGGTCAAGAACAAAGTCGCCCCGCCTTTTAAGCAAGCTGAGTTCGACATCTATTTCAACGAGGGTATTTCAAGGGTCGGAGAGTTCGTTGATCTTGGCGTTGAAAAAGGAATCATCGAAAAAGCAGGAGCATGGTACAGTTACGGCGGCAATAGAATCGGTCAGGGCAGGGAAAATGCAAAGGAATATCTTAAAAAGAACCCAGATATTTCAAAAGAGATAGAAAATAAAATCATCGTATCTGTTAACCCCGGGAGGTAATAATGGATATCAATGAATTATTAAAGAAGGCTCATGTTTTGGAGGCATCAGACCTTCACATAAAGGTTGGTTCACCTCCGATATTACGAATATACGGCGAACTCACTCCGATCACCTCTGAGAGAAAATTAGGCCATGAGGACGCCATGAATATTGCCTTATCCGTCATGACCCCCGGACAGACAGATATCTTCAAAAAGAAGAATGATATTGACCTTGCATACAGTGTTCCCGGTCTTGGAAGGTTTCGCTGCAGCATCTTTATGCAGAGGGGAACGGTAGGGATAGTTTTCAGAGTTATTCCTACAAGAATACCCTCAATCGATGAGCTGTTGCTCCCTGAGGTGATCAAAAAAATTACGATGGAACAGAGAGGGCTTATTCTTGTTACAGGTACAACAGGCAGTGGTAAGTCAACTACCCTTGCTTCCATGATAGATCTGATCAATTCCAACAGAACAGAACATATCATCACGATCGAGGATCCCATAGAGTATTTACACCGGGATAAAAAGAGCATCATCACTCAGCGGGAGATTGGGACCGATACCGAGTCATTCGGCAAGGCATTGAGACAGTCCCTCAGGCAGGACCCTGACGTCATACTCGTTGGTGAGATGCGTGATTTCGAAACCATTCAGACGTCGCTCGTTGCTTCTGAAACAGGACATCTCGTCCTCAGTACCCTGCACACCATAGATGCTGCCGAAACGATTAACAGAATTATCACGGTATTCCCTCCGTATCAGCATAAGCAGGTACGCTTGCAGCTCGCATCTGTTTTGAGAGCCATCATTTCAATGAGACTCATGCCAAGGGCTGACGGTAGAGGGAGGGTACCTGCGGTTGAGGTTCTTATTGCTACTGCAACGATAAAAGACTGTATTGTTGACCCCGATAAGACAAAAATGATCCCTGATGTCATTGGACAGAGTGCAATTCATTACAACATGCAGACCTTTGATCAATCTCTTCTCAATCTCTATAAAGCGGGTCTCATCACCTATGAAGAAGCTTTGAGAAGGGCAACAAATCCCGATGATTTTGTCCTCAAGGTGAAGGGCATACAGTCTACGAGCGACCTGAGCATCGATGAACAACTCTCGTTTCGCCCTGATAAGCCGAATGACAAGGACAAGATGAACATTGACCGTTTCGGACGATAAGGCAAAGCAGTATTCTCTGAAACTCCTCAGCTACAGAGGGAGAAGTGAAAAAGAGCTGGAGGAACGCTTACGAAAAAAAGGTGTCTCGGCCAGGGGTATTACTTCGACAATGCGGTACTTGAAAGATACCGGGCTTCTCAATGATCTTTCTCTCGCTGAATCTCTGAAAAGAGAGGCTCTGACTTACAGAATACTTAGTCAAGCCGGTGCAAGGAATTTCATGCTGAGAAGAGGGATCCCGAGAAGTATTGTTGATTCCGTACTCAGCAATGACGACAATATAGAT
>JALHSV010000429.1 GCA_022865525.1 Thermodesulfovibrionales bacterium | reverse complement strand
GAAATTTTTATCTGTTCGGGAATCTTCCCTGAATGAAATACTAGGAGATCTTTCATCCCGTCAATTGCTTTCCAGAGGTAGTGGACAGCCTTATTCTCATTCGGGAGATGGCAGTCAACGCATTCTTTCCTGCTGTGGGCTCCTGAATGCACCCATGCCTCGTATTCAGACTGCATGACATGGCAACGGATACAGTAGGAAGAAGCATCGGATATCCCCTGAGAATCCTGCTTACCGAATAAGACAAGAGGAATCAAAAGAATGCCGGAAAGAATTGTAAGGGAAAAAATGGATGATTTTTTCATGAATCTCTCCCTATTCATGTTTCACGATAATTATACATAATGAAATAATAAAATGTTTATGTACGACAACATTTCCTTTAACCTACTAAGGAGTGCATTAGTAAAGCCTCATATTTTGTCATTCCCGCAATCCCGAAAGCTATCGGGAGTCGGGAATCCTTCTGAAAAAAAAGAAAGATTCCGGACAAGCCGGAATGACAGGGTAAGCGGGCATGTCGCTTTACTTTCATTCTCATTAGTATCTCAAAATTCCTTTTCATCATATATCCCCGCCCGGTCGTCATTGACCCGAAAATACCCCTCTTTGGCAAAGAGGGGTTAGGGGAGATTTTATGAATACCATGGAGACATATTTTTGAGGTAGGTTTTAACTCATAACTCTCACAATTTCAGCAGTCTCCACCCTGTCAGTCCTGAATGCGTTCACCGGCGATTCCAGATCAGGATATCCGATTGATATGCCGAGGACCAGTTTTTTCGATTCGGAGATTCCCAGAAATTTCTTCACCTCCCGGGCATAATCAGTGAGGAATGCCTGGGGTACTGTCCCAAGTCCATGAGCATGAGCTGCGAGCATGAGGCTCTGGGCAAACAGCCCTATGTCAAAAATAGACCATGCCGTGAGCGATGCATCCTGGAAAAGAAACATCCCGTGTGGAGCTCCGTAAAACCTGAAGTTGGCGATCTTGGCTTTTTTTCTTACTTCGGGATCGTTCAGGTCTTTTCCTGTTATCTCGCTCCGCTTTTTCATGAGAGCATCAATCCTCGCGTCTATCACGGGCGGCCATGCAACAGGCGCTATCAGATCAGGCTGCGGCTCAACACCTTTTTCCAGCAGCTCAATGAGCAGATGTGTGAGCGCCTCTTTTTTTGAGCCCGATATGATGACAACTTCCCAGGGCTGGCTGTTCTTGTATGAAGGGCTCCATTTAGCCGTGTCAATGATATTCAGGAGTATATCGACAGGTACCGGATCGGGCTTGAATTTTCTGATACTCATCCTTGTCTTAATGCATTCTATTGCATCCATGTGTGCCTCCTTTGAAACGTAATGCCTTTGGGGGAAATCTGTGACTTTCCACCGCGTGATGCTATTATACATTTTTATAGCAGGGTGGTTTATTGACAGTATTCAATGAAAAATGTAAATTGTATCCAATGAATTTTAAAAAAAATTATGTTCGTAAATACCCTGTGTCGGATCCAGCAGGGCGTCTGGAAATTGAATACTTGGTTTCATTGTCATTCCCGCTTGTCGGGAATCCTTCTGATTCCCCCTTAGCAAAGGGGGGCGGGGGGTTGTTTATAAAGAAAGATTCCGGCCCCTCCAAAATGACGGCGGGCAAGCAAGCCGGAATGACAGAAATATGTAACTGCGGCAGAGACCGCAGGGTGTAATAATTATTAACACTTACAGGAGGGTGTGATGAAAAAAATAGTCGTAGCGCTTTTATTGGCAGCATCTTTTGTACTTTTATCCACAGTTGGTTATGCAGAGGAAAAGATAACACTTGGCAAAAACAATTTTGCGATAAAAGTGAGTTCTATCAATTTTGATAACAAGAACACAGATGATGGTGTATACGTCGGTGCTGAAGGGTACAAAGAGATCGAGAAAAACCTGTATCTCGGGGCTGAAGTCGGTTATACCAGTAACGACGGCAGTGTAAAAGTCTTTGGAGCTGCGGTAAACTCGGATGTTATTTTCATGCCCATCGAACTCAATATGAAATATGCGCTGAGAATCTTAAATAACCTTATAATCGATTTAGGAGTCGGTGGTTCTTACAATTACGCAAAAGAGGAGATCTCAGGATCAGATTCAGTAGATGAATGGCTGTTCGGGGGACAATTTTTTGGCGACGTAAATGTCACGATAGGTCAAGTATTTCTTGGTATCAACTCGAAGATCCAATTTACCGACAAGGGACGTGACACCGCCAAGAACTACAGCAACTGGAGGATCGGCGGACAGATAGGGATAATATTTTAAAGACAGGATTCAAGGGGTCAAGGATTCGAGGGTTCAAGTAAAAACAATTTATGTTCACTTGGCACCTTGAACCCTTGAATCCTCGGACCCTGCCGAATCACAGTTCTCCCGTTACATACTTCAAACGTATATTTGCCAGCACAGCATCATATATAGCATTGTAATGATTGCTGTAACTTCTCGTCCTGAGGGTTTCCGCGTCAAGGACTTCTGTGTTTGTGCCGACTCCTT
>JALHSV010000051.1 GCA_022865525.1 Thermodesulfovibrionales bacterium | reverse complement strand
TTGCTTTCGAAATAATCTCCCGCGCCCCTGTAATTTTTACATAATTCCTTTTCAATTCTTCAATATCGATTTCTCTCCTAAAGGTGCTGTCATTCTCCTCATCCGTCATTGTTTCCCTACCCATCATCATATCATCGATTATTGCAAGTGTCTTATCCAAAATACTCTCGTTTTTTTCTCCTCCTGTGCTGATAATCTCCTCTTGCTCGCAGGCATCTAAGCTCGCTTCGACTTCCCTGTATACAGGCATTGACTCGACAATAGCCCTGAGCATATCTCTGCCGTCTTCCAAACTTTTTGATAGGGCTCTTTCTTCTTCTCTTGTCAGTATCACAATATCGCCCATCGAGTGAAAATATGCCTGGATGAGATCTTCTGCCCTGTCAGATTCTTGTTCACGGTCATCTGCTGATCCATCTTCTTCACCATGGACAAACTGACTCTCTGCATGGTCAACTCTTCTGTCCTCTTCGAAGAGATCCAAAATCTCTCCATAATCATCCATGGATAACGGCTCCCGCGGCAAAACGTCAAATAGTTGATGAGCGGCCATCATGCCATATTTTTGGGTAGTGTCAAGAATCTCCTCAAAAATATCTCGCTCTTTCATGGTATTCATTTCCCCATCTCTCTTTCCGTCACCGTCACTGAACGGTTCCTATGCATCCCATAAACGTTCTTCTTTTCAGAATCGATTATTCAGTCATCAATGCCTCGCCTGATTGCCTGATACCTGTCTTACACAAAACACAGAGGCCTTCCTTTTGATATGTGCTCATCCCGCATACGCTGCATTTTTTTAACCTGCCCCGCTTTGCGTTCGGAACCCTTGGTTCATTCTTTGCTTCTTTCTCCATAATCTCCTGATCTGCTATCTCTATCATTTCTGTTTGCATCTTTACACCTCTCTCCTGTCATGAAGATGTCTGAAGGTTACAATTTGTCCGTTTCATGTCACCACTCAGAACCTCGACAACTTTTTCAAATTCCCTTGACTTATCGAAAAAGAAATCCGCACCGGCATCCATACATTTCTTCCTATACTGGGGATACGGATAATTTGTCAGCATAATGACAATAGGCACCCGGTCCTTTTTCTCAATTTCTCTGAGCACATCTATACCGTTCCCTCCGGGCATCCTTATATCAAGAATTACCACATCAGGACCCTGTTGTCTGATATGTTCTATAGCTTGCTGCACATTTTCCGCTTCCCCGATCATTTCAACCTTTTCCACTTCAGAGAGGAGCATTTTTATCCGTTCCCGTACCTCTCCAGAATCATCAACGATAAGAACTTTCATCTCATTCCACCGTATTAAAATACGAGATGCTCCATGGGTATATACATATTCCTCCTTCCAGATTTTTGTATGCTCCCATGACTTATTTTTTCACATTGATTGTGATAAAGATATCAGCGGTTTTCTACTTTTTCTGTCGGATTTCCGCCTATTGTTTTGTAGGTGTTGGTCCTACACAGTGCGGTAAACGGAAGGGATGCATTCAGCCTTTAGGAAATCGGACAAAAAAAGAGGATTCTCTCAGTCAAGCATATGTTGCTTGAGGGCATAATGCATCAATTCTGCATTGGTTTTCATCTTCATCTTTTCCAAAATGCGGGACCGGTAGGTGCTGATCGTCTTCATACTTAAAAAGAGATCTTCAGCGATCTGTTTGACAGTCTTGCCAGAAGCGATCAGGCGAAACACCTCAAATTCACGATCTGAAAGGGAATGATGGGCTGGTTTATCTGCATCGGGTTCCACCTCATCAGCTAACTTCTCTGCAACGGATGAAGTGATATATTTTCTTCCTGCTGTTATTTTTCGTATTGCCGTGATAAGCTCTTCAGGCGCACTTTCCTTGGTCAGATACCCGGATGCACCAGCCCTGATAAACCGCACCGCATATTGATCCTCAGGATACATGCTTAAAACAAGAACCGGCAATCGCGGCTTTCCATTTTTTACCTGCTTCAGGACTTCGAGTGCAGGCATTCCCGGCATCCCGATATCCAGCAAGATCATGTCATATTCATTTTTCCATATGTAATCGAGGACTTCCTGTCCGTTCCCTGCTTCATCCGCAACAAGAATGTCAGGATGCTCTTCAAGGATGTGTTTCAGTCCTTCACGAAAAATAGCATGATCATCAGCAATAAGAAGCTTTATCATGAGTTTTCTCGCACATTCTCTGCTGGAATTTTCACGGTCACGGTAGTACCTCTGCCCGGAACACCCTGAATGACAGCGTTCCCGCCGAACAGTATAGCACGTTCCCGCAATCCCATGAGACCGAACGACTGAGGATTGGCAAGCTCTTCTTCCGTGATCCCTCTCCCGTTGTCCTGTACTTTCAGTTCTATCTGACCATCCTTCTTTTGTAAGCTTACATCCACTTCTGTCGCTGCAGCATGTCGTGCGATATTCGTCAGGGTCTCCTGCAGGATACGAAAGAGGGCTGTATTACGATCTTTATCAAACGTGATCTCTTTTGGATCAATCTTTATTCTGCAGGCGATTCCGGTTCTCTTTTCAAATTCTTCTGACTGCCATTCAATGGCTGCGGAAAGACCCAGGTCATCTAACAATCCGGGCCGTAAATCTGTCGATATTTTTTTTACCGTCATGATTGTTCTATCGATGATTGTTGACATGGCATCAATTTTTTCCATCATGGGGATCTGATCCTGGAGCAGTCGTTTCCTGAGCCAGGAGAGGTCTATTTTTAAAACAGTCAGCGCCTGTCCGAGTTCGTCATGTATTTCCCGGGCTATATTCGTTCTCTCAATTTCTGATACCTTTTGAATATAGGCAGTCAGATTCCGGAGCTGCTCCTCATTCCTCCTGATCGCCTCTTCAGCCCTTTTTCTCTCTGTTACATCCCTGATAATTTGTATAACACCAGCCATACGATTCTTGTTGTCCAACCGTGGGATTGTCAGTATTTCCCAATACTGGTTTCGCTCCGCGTCAAACATCTCCATCGTGAATGGATTACTGAGTTCGGGAGGCGGAAGCGCGGAAAATCTCCGAAGACTCCCCTGCCCGCCCATAAACTGCTCCCGGCACTTCATCGTTATTTGTTCAAAGAAGTGGGTTTTGCGAATCTCTTCAGCCGCCTTGTTGGCACGGACAATGGTAAAATCGCAATCATGCACTATGATTGCATCATTGATATCATTAAACGTCCTGTCCCATTCATCATTTGCCATTGAGAGTAAATTTCCCATCTCTTCAAGCCTGACAATATGGGCAGTTAAAAACATGACCGTAAGCAAAACATACACGAGTGCAGGGCTTGCCCAAACATTCATCACTGAGAAAATAATGAATACCGAAACTGCGACCGTTATAAGGCTCAAGATCCAGAATAAGGTCGCTTTTCTTTCGCTGGACTTAGCAAAGAGGAAAAAACAGAGGACCGATACAATCACTGCAAAAAACCATCGCATTGAATCATGAACCGCATGTATAGCATTATGAGAAATCATACTATTCAGGATATTTGCATGCACCTCAACCCCGGCCATCCTGTTCCTGTGTTGTGTAAAAGGGGTTAACATTTTCTCCTCGATCCCGGGAGTTGTTACTCCGACCAGAAGGATCTTATCGTAAAAAAAAGACTGCGGATACTTACCGCTGATTACATCAGATAATGAAATCTGCTGAAAGGTTCCCGGCGGGCCAAAATAATTAATATTCATAGGATCCAATTGGAGTATCGTACGGGGGACAGTATGTCCATCTGACATCCCCGCTGCCTTCTGACGATTGACCATGGTATTGGCCAAAAGCTCATAAATTACAGATGAAAAAGAAGGCAATATCGTGTCCCGGTAAGAGAGGGTATGGAAAACTTTTCTGACAACGCCGTCGATTCCCTGCTCAACGTGAATATGACCGGTTTTCGCAGAAGATAACGTTTTTGCCGGATATGATATATTCAGCTGGCTTTCAATGTATACCGGCAACACAACTCTGCCATGCTTTTGCATCGCAGTGTCCAGGATAGCATCATCGTCCGACCTTTCGGCCATGATAATATCAATGCCAACGACTTTAGCTTCCTTCACTGCTTCAAGCAGTCGGGCGTAAGATGCCCTCCTTATAGGCCATCTTCCTAATGCATCAAGCGTCTTCTCGTCGATGGCAGCAATGATAATTCTTTTATCAGTCTCTAAAGGTCCCCTTACCCGAAAAGAAAGATCGTAGAGGTAATGATCAATACCCTCAAAAAAACCAAGGTAATCTGAGAAGAGCATGAGAGAAATGCCAAGGGATAGTATGAAAACATACCGCACAATACTCTTATGTGTCAGATGCAGTTTCACAGACAGAACATTCTCAAGGCACGACAGAGCTTTTTCAAGGTAATAGCGAGAATATCAGGCATAAGGTACCGACGACTCCCAAAAACACAAAGAGAGAGCCCTCCTTTATGATAAAACTCTGAGGTTTTGCAAAGCTCCCTTCGTACCCTTTTGAGTCAATCGCACTCACACGGATATAATATTTTCCCGGCTCCTCAGGTTTCTGAATCACGATTTCCGGCTTCTCCAGTCTTCTGTCGATCAGAACTGCGGTGAAATCCTGATGCTTAGCCATCTGGAAATGATAGCTCATCCCCTCTCCAAGATCCTGCCATCGTATATGCATTTCCTTTTTATCCACCTCAGGCGGTTCGATGGGCGGTGATGGTGGAGGAGGTACTACGGCAAAGGTAATGGTGTCTGACCATGCACCCTCATACCCATCTTCGGCAACTGACCGAATCCTGAAATAATAATTACCGTAATCGAGTTCCCGTGTCTCATAGGTAGTCCTCGCAAGAGCAGGCCTCTCTTCGACTATCTGACTAAACGCATGATCCCCGGCAATCTGCATGTGATATGCTGCCGCATCCTTGACCGCCAGCCAGTTGCACGCGAGCGATTTTTCCCGGTACTCTGCACTGTTTACAGGCAGGCTGATAAATGGTGGCAATGGATTCGTTCTCACGCGAATCTCTTCAGGCTCTGACGGCAAACCTTCCAGTCCAATTTCATCGATACTGAGTGCATGAAGAAAATATGTTCCGTCATCCATACCCTGAATCTCAATGAGTTCACCCGGTTGCACAATATTCTCGTATACAATTTCTTTGCCATTTCGATCTTTTGCTATCGAAATTCTGTAATAAGCAGCTCCTTCAACCGGATCAAATGTGAAACGGAGCGGCAGTTTGTTATAGATTGTGCTTGCCTGTTTCAGTTTTGGCGGAGGCAACAGTTTTTTGGGTTTTAATGGAGGTTCCCCTTTCCGAACAAGAGTCCCTTCACCTTCCGAAACAAGATATTTTTGCGTTGCTGCCTCGACATCTGCCTTCCCCTCTAACACTTCAGAACGCGTATGATCGCTTGAATCAACGGAAGTTCTGAAAACAGTCCCTCTTGCTGCACAGACTGCCGAAGGGGTTTTGATCTCGAAGCGTGGTTCCCGGCCGGTAGCCTTCAGTATCCTTGTTATTGTCCTGCCGGTTTGAAGAGACAGTCTTTGTTCATAAGAATCACCTTTTTTCCTCAAACTCAGGAACCCTACGATAGTATTCGACTTTTGGAAGCAGGAAGACCCATTTTCGAAAACTATTTCGACAGCACTCTGATCGCCTGTTCTTATCTTACAGCCCTCTTTAACCTGATCATGAAGAAGAAGGGAAGCC
>JALHSV010000050.1 GCA_022865525.1 Thermodesulfovibrionales bacterium | reverse complement strand
TGACAGTGACAGCAAGATATAGTATTTATTGATTGTTTCGCTAATGGCTTTTTTGACACTGACACTTTCCCCGGCAGCAGATCTCCTTTCATTCTCTTGCTGACACTGACACTGTCACTAACACTTATTGCTGTTGCTTTGATACCAGATTTATGGTATATTGATATTCCCGTGGGGCTGTAGCGCAGTTTGGGAGCGCGTCTGAATGGCATTCAGAAGGTCGGGAGTTCGATCCTCCTCAGCTCCACTTGTTTTTCCTTTGTTATCAAGCATCTCCAAGTTTTCCACAAAATCACGATTATGGTCTTTTATGGTCTTTTTACGACTATTTTCAAGAAACATGGACACAAAATGGACACATTTAAACAAAGGGAAAGTGTCCTAAACTGACTTCCAATCCTACAAGTCTGTTCAATCAGAACAATATTGTAAACAGAATAACTATCCCTTTTTCCTCTCAATCATGTATTCTTGATGAATTTATTCTCCATACATGACAAAAGCTGCCCAAAAGAAGGGATGGCTAATTGACATCTCCGCTTTATCAGAAATGCGAAATGTAGTTTTACTTTTAAGAATCTCAAGTTTTGCAGCACGAAGCGCCTCACTCTTCGGAAGTCCATCGATTATCATTTTTCTATAGAAACTCACCATAAGGTCCTTGGTTGCTTTATCGCTGACGCTCCACAAGCTAACAACAGCTGCTGGGCTGCCTGCATACATCACTGCCCGCGTCAACCCAGTTATGCCCTCCCCACGCTCTTCCATGCCCCTGCCGGTCTGGCAAGCAGAAAGGACAACGAGCCTTGCGTTAAAAGTACAATTCATTATCTCAGAGGGTGTAAGGAACCCATCATCTTTGGCTTCAGGTATTTGACTAAGCACAAGACTTTGGTAGTCAGTACCCAACAATCCATGGCAAGAAAATTGAATGTAGCCGTAATCGTTCATAGCAGAAGACTTGGCGAACTCTTCAGAAGCGTCCATCCTTAGTCTTTGATTGGCCTTGCCCTTAATATTAATAATCTTAGCAATTTCTGTAATCTCCTGCCCGCTACCCTCAAGTCGATTGAGTATCCCTCCCTCTCTGGCGAATCGGGCCCGATTAAGTTCCGCGAGATCGTCACCTTTAAAGGTCTGCGTACTTCCTTTTTCTAGTTTTCCCTTTTTAAAGTTTTCGTAATCATAAACAGGGTCCCCGAAGCCGACAAATGCATCCGTTATACCTTCCTGCTTGAACTGAACCCTGAGGAATGTTAGAACCGACGCGCTTTGGATATACTTCACTGGATTTTTCTCCAGCAAGTAAACAGGCTCTTTTGAGACGGGTTCTATCGCAACCACTAGAGACTCAAAGGGCAATTTAGCCAGCGCACCGTCGGGCACAAAAATGATCGTTGCTCCTTCTGAAAAGTACGATTCCAGAGGTTTTATCAATTGATCGTATAAGACAGCCCCAGCAGCAATTCCTTTCTCACTTTTCGCAGGCATACTATTGGGTTTGCTAATCCATTCCAGGTAGCCCCTTACAGTGCTCCGAATACCTTTACTGCCCACCGGCAGTTCGACAACCTTAAAATCTTTATTAGTGACAACAAAAGCGAATGCCTTTTCAATAGACAAGTAATATTCTATAAGGATCTCTCCTGTTCTAAGTACTTCCTGTTGGAGTTCGTTAAGATTAACAGGTTCGGGGTAACGAACTGAGGCATAAACTGGGTTCTTGAGACGGATCTCAATTTGGAGATTCTCGAATTCAGTTTGGACCTTATCTCTTTCGGTTTTTAAGACCGTGAGCCTAACTCCTGCGTCCATTTTGGCAGTCTGTTCAATTTCTTTTGCCAAGACCGAAAGTTTCCCTATAAGCGTGTCTTGCCGCTCCTTGAGCTCAGGGTCCAACCCCTTATCCACTTCTGCCAGGTTCTCAGCAAGCTGGTCCAAGAACAGGCGTGCTTTCATGGACTCAACGACACGGAAACCTTTCTCTGAATAACCGTTATCCAGAATGAAAAGTGCTGTATCATCAAAATGAACAAAGTTTTTTTGAAAATAGGATTTTTTTAATTCAGGGAAAGTTGCTTGTGTTCGAATTCTTTCTAGGTATGTCAATGCTGTTTCGCAAAGATCTACGGCTTCATTTTTTTTATTCTGTCTTCCCAAAATAAAAGCTTTTTTTATATATAGTCTAGCTAATCCCTGTAGAGATCTGACTTTTGTAAATAACAATATAGCCTTTTCATACATCGCCAATGCTTTACTGATTTCAGTTTCACCGTAATATAAATTTCCTAATCTTTCATATACCCCCCCCTGACCTAACGGTTCCTGAATCTTATCGAAAAGCAGCAAGGCCTTCTCGTACATCTCAATAGCTTTTTGCTTTTTACCCATGCGAGAGTAAACATTTCCTTTTAATAAATAGGTATTCCCCTGACCAAGTGGCTGTTGCAACTTCTCGAAAGAAATGAGTGCTTTATTATACATTTCTAAAGCTACATCATTATTATTGATGTCGAAAAATAATTGCCCATAAGTTAATTGCATAGTAGCGATACCATTTAAATTCTGCGCCTTTTCAATAAAAGGAAATACTTTCTCATACATCTTTTGGGCTTTGGAGGGATTTCCGGAGTTTCTATAAATATTCCCTTTTCTTATATAAATATTGCCTTGACCAATTGGTTCTTTGGCTTTTTCATAAAAAACAAGAGCTTTATCATACATTGCAAGAGCCTTCGCATTCTCATCTAATTGAACAAAAAAATCCCCCATTGTTCTATAAACATTTCCTTGACCAATAAATTCCCCGGATTTTTCATAAAAAAGTAAGGCTCTTTTTAAAAACATTAGGACTTTAGCATTTTCACCAGTATATAAACATATTTGACCTTTATTCAAATTTACCAAACCTTGGCCAAGTGGATTTTGGACTCTTTCAAACAGAGGAAGAGCTTTCTCATAAAATGCTAAGGCACTGGAGTATTCACCCTTGAAGAAATAAATATCTCCGATTGACATATACGTATTGCATTGGCTAATGGGCGAATTAACTTTTTTAAAAAAATCTAGAGCCTTTACGAACATCTCTAAGGCTGTGTTTACTTCGCCGATTCTTGAAAATGCATCACCAATTTCATCTAGTGCATTACCTTGGCCAAGTAGATTTTGAGCCTTTTCGTAGGAAACAAATGCTTTTTCAAACATCTCAATAGCTTTTTCATTCTCTCCAGAGCGCGCATGTAATTCCCCTTTGGCTAAAAATACATTGCCTTGCCCAATAGGATCCCGAGCATTTAGAAAAAAAGCCAAGGCTTTTTCATACATCATTATGGCTTTATTATTATCGCCTTTGATTTGATAATATCTGCCTAAAGCTTCATGTATATTCCCTTGTCCAAAATGATCCTGGGCTTTTTCAAAAAAGGGTAGAGCTTTAACATACATTGTTAAAGCAGTGGAGTTATCCCCCAAGCGTGTATAAATTTCTCCAAGTTCGTTAAAGACATTGCCCTGACCTAAAGGGTCCTTGGTTTTTTCAAATAAGGGCAAGGCTTTGTTATACATTCTTAGCGCTTCTTTGTTCTTACCTAAAAAAAAGTGGATTCTTCCCAATCCGCAATATGCATTACCCTGGGCTAAAGGATACTGAGTCTGTTCAGCGATAGATAATGATTTGGTAAAAAACAGAGTGGCTTTATTTATATCAAATAAATGAAAGTAAACATTTCCCAAATCATAATACACATCGCTCAACCCCACAGAGTCAGCTACTTGTTTGAAATAAATTTCAGCTTCTTGGAGGAGTTTTATTGCGTTGTTGTAATCTGATATCTTACTATAGTATCTCCCGTGATAAAATAGAACATATGCTAAGCCCTTTTTGTTTTCACTTTCAATTGCTATAATTTTAGCAATTTGAAATCCGCCTTCATAATTCTCCTGAAAAGCTCCATTGGCGAATGATGAAATGAAATCGCTAGTTATTCTAGTTTTATTGGTTCTTGCCCAAATCCTTAAGTCGTTTTCATTTCCGACTTTATAAATTGAGATTATTTCATCCATAAGGGCTTCATGTTGTTTTGCTTGCTCTTCTTCAGTAGTCACTTGTGACCAAATTTGAAAAAGCGGCATTATTAAAAACAATAATAAAAGATAATAAAAAGCTTTCGAGTGTCCTCTGCACTGCCGTTGCAGTTGAGTGGTATCCATATTTTCTCCCGTAGCTATGCCTTGATTAAAACAAAAAACAGAATATAATGCAATCAGAAACAATGTTACCGATACAAAGATCAGGGAAGCTTTTTATTCGAAGTCTCTTGATCGGGGCTGGAGTTAGTATTTTCGTTTTCTTTTTATCGATTACCGGATATCTTAGGAAATGGGAGAATAACGTTTTTGATTTCCTAATGTTCTGGGAGACTGAAAAGCGGTCATCCGAGGTATATTTAATCGAAATAGATGGAACCGATTACGAAAACATATTTAATTCAACAAGCCCACTTTCTAGAAA
Source organism: Thermodesulfovibrionales bacterium (assembly GCA_022865525.1). GTDB lineage: Bacteria > Nitrospirota > Thermodesulfovibrionia > Thermodesulfovibrionales > SM23-35 > JALHSV01. Next base: position 20,057 of record JALHSV010000050.1, on the reverse strand, counting down.
AATACTTTCTGAGTTGGTTTTAAAATTGTCGATGGCTAAGCCAAAAGCTATCGGCCTGGATATAAGCTTTGAAGATGAAACCAGCGAAGATAAGTATATAACAGAAATGCTGAAAAATTTAAAGACAAATAAAACTCCGATCGTATTTCCGCTTCCTAAAGAGGTCATAAAATTCGCTGGGATTTCCGCATCTGAAATCGATTCATCTGAGACATGGCCCTTTTCTCATATTGCTCCTTCGACTAATATATTTCTTGGTGCAATTGATTATATGCAATCCAATGATAGTGTTATTAGGGAAATGTCGTTATTAAAAAGTACCGAGCGTGATTCCTGGCCATCCTTCCCTTTATCAATCGTTGCTGCTGGATCAAACATAACCTGGGAAGATTTTTTTAATGCAATAAACAATAAAAATCAGGAAGGAAATGAAGGAAAGATCAATCAAAATAAACTTCGCTATCTGATTAAAATAAGTCAGAATTTGCCACAGCAAATAATTCACTTCATCGGAGACCGTAAATCTTTCAATACTATCCAATTTTCTCAGGTTTACAGAATGTCGAGTGAATCCTTTAGACCTGGCACTATTTTTACCGATAAAATCGTACTCATTGGCGGCACATTTGAAGAATCAAGGGATTTCTATATGACTCCAAAGGGAAGGTTGGCTGGAGTAGATATCATTGCGAATTCTATTGAAACAATCCTGCATGAGAATCCAATCAAACCGATCAATCATGTACTGGAGCTGTTTTTTGAACTGGTAATCATCATTGTAGTTTCTTATTTCTTTTTTCGGTTCAATTCACTTAAAGCCAGCATAATATCTTTCACGTCTATAATCCCCCTGGCCATCATTGGAAGCGCCCTGGCTTTTTCGAACTTTAATCATTGGCTGAATTTTATTCCCGCAATGGCATCTGTCATTATCCATGGTAGAATTGCCAGTTTCGAGCACAATGCCAAGCTCCGTCACGAAAGTGAATCCTTAGCCAAGCGATTAAACGAGCAGGAAAAGGAATTATTAAAGTTGAGACGCTTGGCACGAAAAAAATCCAATAGAAAAGGTAAACAAAGGTGAAATAATGAAAAAAACGCTTGTTATATGCATATTGCTCATATTGATTTATCCCCAGTTGTTTTTTTCTGAGAATAAGCCTCCGACAGCAACGATAACTGAGATTCAAGGGGTGGTTGAAGTTGAAAGGGCCAATGGCTGGGAGCCATTGGCTCCACTTTTTCCTCTGTTCGAAGGAGATAAAATCCGGGTCAGCAAGCAAGGGAAAGCCGTTGTAATGTATCTAGGTGGTTCTCCAATATTGCTTATCGAAGCCATCTCTCCCTATACAATAAAAAAAACATCTCCTGGAAAAAGCAAAAAAGAAAAGGCCGGGCAGAAACTTGCCGGGCTTCTAAATAAAATACTCGGCAAAGAATCAAGGAAATCCGTGAACCTTGTTGTGAGGGGAGACATTGATTGTTCAAGAACAATTCAACCAAATGACTCGAGCATTCTTTTCCCCAATGAAAATATCGCGTTTTGTTGGCCAGGACAACAACCTCCTTATTTAATAAAAATTTTTAAGGGTGATCTCAGGAATGAAACTGAATGCATTTACAATAAATCCACAAATGATATTTCCCATCTTGTTCCCATAGAGATATTTAAAGAAAATACGGTTTATTCATGGACTCTGTCATCTCCCTTAGAAGATTGGGACGGCAGTTTCATTCTAAAAAACAAAACCGATACTGGATTGATCTTAAAAGAAATCGCTGAAATCTTGAACGAGATCCCTGCGGAGTATTCATTGACAAGGGCAATCGTTAAAAGTCAATTGCTGATTGATCACAAGTTGTTTTATGATGCCAACAGGCTTATCTGCGAATCTTTATCGATTTTCCCAGATAATGAAACCCTCAAACTAATGCTATTAACTCTTTAAGAGATAAGCCACCTTATTATTTCTTTTTTTTATTCCCAAATATCGCGGAAAATATCGCAAGCCAAAGGATTCCTCCGAATATCGCATTCGGAAGTGCCCATGCTCCAGCTCTTTCATAAGTTCCAACAAAAACTAATAAAAATGGAACAAAAAAATACAATGACATTTTTTTAAAATCATATTCCTTTTTCTCAGTTGAGTTTTTTATTGTGTTTTTTACTGTTAGGGAGATTCCACATTTGGGGCAGAAATTGTCTAATGAATTTATTTGAGCACCGCAATTAGTACAAATTAAGGGCAAACCGCATTTTGAGCAGAAATTTGCTCCATTGATATTTTCCGCATTGCATTTAGCGCAAATCATAATTCCCCCAATAAACTTTCACAAGAAAATTGATAATATACTAATAACATCTTAATTAAATGTAAAATTTATTTCATCCCCTGAGCTAATAAATATCGTAATATTTCACCAAACTCTTTTAACGGCAATTTGAGCAATTCATTATACAAATCATAAGTTAATTGGCAAGACCTTGCCTTATTCATGTTTCTCATTTCTGGATTTGCCAACAATTCAATATCCTCTCCATGACTTTCTGTTAGTTTTTTAACCAATTCTATAAATTGTGCTTCGATTTGTTTTTTATTTTGGAATTGATTCGATTGTATTGAGGAAGATTGTATGATTTCTGAGATGACGTTAAATTCTTTTTGTACTAATTCCTTGGGAAAATATTTTACTATATCCGATTTATCCCGATCATTACCAAAAATATAATTAAAACAAATATCAGGATTAATTTTATACAGAATCTGCATTTGTTCCAAAAAGACCTTGATAAATTCAAATAATAAATTATCTGCAGCATATGGAAGTCTTTTATATAAAACCGATATAAGATAAGGTCTAATTACTTGTTGTAATTCAGCAAGGCTTTTACCCTTTTGAAGGGTTAATTTAATTTCTGATATTAGCTGATTATATGTCTTTGGCTCATACTTCTTAATAGATGAGTATAAAGGATCCTTTGCAAGGCCGGTCTCAATATTTTCAATATCCTTTAATTGGAAACCACTTATTGCTATCTCATCATTTTCCGGATATTCAGTTATAAAATTTGCATCAAGTAATTCTTTATGGCTAGGTTTCCACATTTCACTATTTGGAGTTGTATATGCTTTTTCTATAAAAGATTCAGAAACACCACGATTTCTCCAATCTTGTTTATCCTTATTATATTCATTATTAAAATCAGGCTGTTGCAATCCGGGGAATCCATATTGATGAAACCCTAAATATGCATTTTTTGCAATGAGTCTTTTATGTCCACCCATAAAGGCCAATGTACATGCACTTGAACAACCTGATGAAGTGTAAGTCGATAAATTTCTCGCATATATTAAATCACGGAGTTTTCTTGCTTCAAAAACACGGCCTCCAATGCTGTTAAGATGAATTATTTTAATTGATGGATGTGCATTCAATATTTTTCTTACATCATCTGAAAGACCAAAAGTGATAGGCCCGTAGATTTCTAGTTCACTAGCATCTCTTAAAACTCTAATTTGATAATCACCAAACAGATCATTTCCAATCGCAATATTAAAGTATTCTTTAACTTGAGGTATTCCGGTTTTAGCAAAAGTCGAATATAAATTTAATAAATTTAGAATTATAATAAATTTTACAAAATTACCAGTAAATTTTGACTTGCCAGATTTAATATAACTACTGGAAGAATTCCAAATGCCGATTAATTGCCAAATTGAAATAGGTGCAAGAAAAAACCAAAGTAAAATTACAATAATCGAATAAATTTTTGGAGAAACATTTACCATATTATTCCAAGGGACGAATTTAATTAATGATAAAAGTAATAAATTTAAAAAAACTCCATTTACCCAAAAACTGATTGGGAGAGATAAATCTCCATGCCAATGACGTGAAATATATGATGGCCGTTTTGAGCGTTTAACAGATTGTTTGGAGGTCAGATCAATTGATTTATTAGTATTAGTAAAAGTAGGATCGATTTTGACGGATTCTGACAAGACATCAGATTGATTACTTGGAGAAACAATATTTGCATTAAATTGTGATTGAATATTTGACTCGATTTTTGCTAAAACAAAAAGTCCCTGAAAAGAATTTGCTGCCATCCAGTTTGTAAGACCTGGTTTCCATAGAAAGGTTTTTGGATTTATTTGATTTAATCCAATCATTTTTTTTATATCTTCGATATGATAAGGTCCTTCCTTCCTGCCGCTTTTTAAAACGAACCATATATCTTTATTATTTTTAATATTATTTATCATTATCCATCCATATAATCACAAAAATAACAACTGTCATAACTCTTTCCCAATACTCAAACAAATTGAAACGATTAAACCTAATCCAACAACTATGTCCACGATATTCCAAATATCCCTGCTTAAAGAAATTTTTATCAATGGTTGAAAAAGAATTGCCAGACAAACATAGACTATCATTTCTGTTTTATCCTGTCTTTCGCTTGACTGATATGCAAGAATAACAAAAACAGCCATTGCTATAAATCTTACAAGTTGATAAAAACCATATGGCATTTTTAGTAAACATAGAAAAAGAAAAATGCTTAGAAATAGTTTTAAGAATGTTGTCGGACTTTTCATTGATTTAATCAAAATTATTTCTTTCTAGACTCTCAGCCAGGGATAACGCCCCATTTCTACATGCAAAAGTTGCGATTGTAAGGAGTACAAGTTCGATGAGTTGTCTCCACATGCCTTTAATTAGCGTTGCAAGCATTGCTATAGGAACAACACCAACTCCACCTAGAATTATTCCAATGAAGACTGCGCCTAGCCCCCAGATGAACAAAGTAAGCAAAAGACCTTCCATCCAGAGTGTTGCACCAAAAACATATGATGATATGTAAAGAACAATACTCGAAAAGCTTCTAGTTGACCTGGGAATTGCCAGAGGAAGAAAGATGAAAATAACTAATCCAAAAGTTATCAAAGTTAATATTGAAAACAAAGGAAGCAGTTTTGAACTCGCCCAAGCACTTCCAAGAAAGAATAATGATACAATTATTGCTCCAAGGATAAAAATTACAATTCCAATTAAAGCACTCCCCATTCCTTTTAAGTTCTCTTTAATACTCATAGATATCTCCTTGCTCCCTTAAAACTATTTTTACACATAATACTTTTCTATTTAGAATTATTCAAGAAACATCAATATTTTAAGCGCATGGCCCTTTAAGGAAAATTAACTAAAATGTCAATAGAAACTCTGAAGTTTAAGCAGCCCTTAAAGAAGGGCATATCCCCACCCATTTTAGCCTATAACAAGCCCGTAGAGGCACGATCTCCAAGCGGGTGAGTAAAAATCTATAAGGCATTTTATTTCTCCTTTGTAATGCATACAAAGGACAAGTTGTCCATGGCTTTCATGTCTTTCATATACCCTATAAAGATAGATAAAAAGGAGCAGATCCGCGGCTACATCTTTCTGCTGAATCTGGTGTGATCGTGGAAGCCAGGGAGAGATCCCTGGCTATCCATTTTTCCTTATCCAGATTATCGGCTGCCTTTTTTAGCTTGAATACCAATAGGGAAAAAACGAAACCGTTCTCCATGATCCCACAGTCGAGGTATTTGCAAATGGTGGCGGTGATGATCTTTCTGAAATATCCGTACTCCTCTTCATACAGCTCTGGATAGATTTTTTCATAAAAGATTTTCGAGCGGGGGTTACAATTCGTTTCATCGTTCTCCACTGCGTACGATGGCTCCAATCGTGAAAATCCAAAGCTTTTTTCCCGCCGAAGGCGGGTCATAACGCCCGAAGGGCTCCGCTTCCATTGACAATTGACCGTTGACCATTAGTCTTTTCCTTAAGGCAACAGTATTGGGAGGCTCCCCCTGGACCCCCGATTTGAGGTGCTGTTTATGGCGTGGGAGAACTTCCTTCGCCGCGGGGTTGAGCTTTTTCAAACAACCGGAGGAAATTACCACCAAGCATTTTCTTGATGTCACCCTCACTATACCCCCGCTTTAACAAATGATATGTGATCAGCGGGAAACCCGAAACATCTTCAAGACCACGCGGGACACTACCCGTCCCATCATAATCAGAACCAAAACCCACATGATTCACTCCCACCAACTTTACCACATGATCTACATGATCAATTAACTTCTCAATCTTCGGCGCCGGCGGTGCAACCTCTTTCCCCAACTCAATAAGCGCATTCCAATAAGCATCCTGATCATCCTTATACTTTTCCGCCAATAACTTCTTTTGAGGTTCGATCTTCTTTTCATTCTCCGACGCTAACCGCTTATACTCCTCCTCCACAAAAAAAGAACAAAATGTCAATTGAATAACACCACCCTTTTTAGCCAACGCCTTGATCATATCATCCGTCAAATTTCGATGGATATCGCACAACGAACGAGTACACGAATGTGAAGCAAATACCGGGACCTTAGAAATTTCCAATACATCCCAAAAGGCCTCATCCGAAATATGAGACACATCAATCAACATTCCCAAACGATTCATCTCTTCAATCACCGTTTTACCGAAAGGACTAACCCCGTTCCACCTCGCCTCCCCCGGATTCGACGTGTCACAAATATCGTTATTACCATTGTGAGTCAGAGTGATATACCTGACACCCAAACGATAATAATCCCTGAGCAGTCGCAGACTTCCTTCAATAGGTCCTCCGTTCTCCATACCGATAAGGATAGCCCGCTTTCCCTTTTTTTGGATGTCCCGGATATCTTCCGGCGAGTAAGCCATTTCCACCAGGTCACTGTTTTTTTCGACTTGTTGATGGATTTCATCGATCATTTCCAGGGCTTTTTTGGAGGGGTGTTTTTCGTCCAGGTCGTTTGAAATGAAGACCGCGAAGAAAATCGCATCCAATCTCCCTTCTTTCATACGGACCAGGTCTACCTGGTTCTCGCTTGACCGTTTCCCGATATCCAGGTTTCTCTCCAACATCAGCATGGGGGTATCGCAGTGAGTATCGATAACAATTGCATCTTCGTGAATTTTTCTTGCTTTTTCCCAGAGTCGAGGGTCGATGGTTTCCTCTCCCGATAAAAACTGAAGAGAGATAAAAGATAGTATGAATAATACCGTGAAAGTGCTTATAAAGATTTTTCTCATATTGTTCTCCTTATTATTCCCCTGGAGAGTTCCGGGAGTTCTTTAAGTTAACTGATAGGAAAATCAATTTTCCCCATGATGAAAACTGATAGGAAAATCAATTTCCCCCCAATGCTTGAATTCTAAGGATTAATATTTGCATTGTCAATACAGCGCTGGAGTTTTGTTAGACATAAAGAATGGGCATATCCCCGCCCATTTAGGCATATAGCAAGCCCGTGGAGGCACGGTCTCTAAGCGGATGAGATAAGTTATAAGGCATTTTATTTATACTTTGTAATGCTTACAGCGGACAAATTGTCCATGGCTATCATGTCATTTATATACCGCATCGAGGTCAACAAAAAGGAGCAGATCCGCGGCTATATTTTCCTGCTGAATCTTGTGTGAACATGGAGGCCGGGGATTGATCTCCGGCATTCCATTTTACTCAGAGGCTCAGATTTTATTATTAGTCTTTCTACCTTATAAGGCCCTTATAAGCTGGTTGGCATTATTGACAATAAAGTATTACAATCATTATGGGGGAAGTAATGATCACTAGTGATAATCCCATCCAATGTCTGGAAGATGACACCCTCGGTAGAGCTGCATTTGCTCAGTCATTTACTCAGCAAATTCTGTCTCTTGATGCGACTCAAGGAATAGTTGTTGGAGTTCTTGGTGCTTGGGGATCTGGAAAAACATCCTTTGTCAACCTTGCCCGAAATGAATTTGAACAGATTGGTGTACCCATACTCGACTTCAACCCTTGGATGTTTAGCGGTGCAGAACAACTTATTATTTCATTTTTTGTTGAACTTTCAGCCCAGCTGAAAATTCGCAAGGGTCTTGATGATATTGGAAAAGACCTTGAAAAGTACGGAGAAACATTTTCTGGGATAGTCTGGATTCCCCTTGTTGGCCCATGGATCGAACGCTTAAGCTCAGCATCGAAAATCCTTGGGAAGCTATTTAAACGACGAAAAAAAGGAATAGGCGATAAACGAAAAACAATTGAAAAATCTTTAAGGAAACTTGATAAACCAATAGTCGTTGTCCTTGACGATATTGATCGGCTGTCTTCATCAGAAATTCGAGATGTATTCAAACTAGTACGGCTAACGGCAAGCTTCCCCAACATTATCTATATTGTAGCATTCGACCGTGTACGCGTAGAACGAGCACTTGAAGAATTGGGAGTTCCAGGTCGAGACTACCTGGAAAAAATACTTCAAGTAGCAGCTGATCTACCTGCAATCCCCAGCCATATACTTGACCAGCTGATAATCTCGGCAGTGGATGGAGCTCTATCCAATATTGAAAAAACTGGACATTTTGACAAGCAGGTCTGGCCTGATGTATTTATGGAGATCATTCGGCCGCTTATCCGAAATATGCGAGATGTTCGTCGATACGCAGCCGCCGTCTATGGGACTGTATATGCGCTGAAAGGTCAAATTGCACTCGTTGATGTGCTTGCACTTGAAGCAATCAGATTATTTCTCCCTGATGTTTTTGGACAATTACACGATTCGATTGAAGGGCTCACTCAAACTTCCGATATCTCTTTCAGAGCAAGTGGCGACCCACCGCAGTTCAAAGAACAGATTGATGGCTTAATTAAGGCTGCTGGAAAGTATGGTCCTGTTGTAAATGCATTGATTGAGCGGCTCTTTCCTGCAGGAATAAAGTATATCAGTGGTACTCACTATGGTGGCGATTGGAAAAATAGTTGGTTTAAAGAGCGTCGGATTGCCCACGAAGACATTTTAAAATTATATTTAGAACGTATTGAAGGTGAGAGTTTGCAAGCTTTCACGGCTGCAGAGCAAGCCTGGAATCTTATGTCTGATAAACCAGCTTTAGATAAGTATTTACGCTCATTGGATTTGAACCATCTGGAAGATGTCATTGCATCTCTGGAAAACTATGAGGAGCAGTTCGCTTCTGAACATGTCATACCCGGGACAATCGTTATTCTTAATCTTTTACCAGATCTCCCAAGGAAACAAAAAGGGTTTTTGGGGCTAGATACCCATTTTGTTGTAACTCGCGTTGCTTATCGTCTAGTAAGGTCTCTAAAAGACCTTGCTGCGGTTGAAGCTGCTGTGCGCCAGATTCTTCCTGAGTTGAAATACCTATTTCTAAAACTAGAGTTAATCAGAATTATTGGCTATTGGGAGCATGTTGGGCACAAACTTGTTTCAGAAGCTGCAGCATCGGAATTTGAAAAAGCGTGGCGTGATGCTGTGCGTTCTGCATCAGTTGAGGATCTTATAAAAGAGCATAACCTCATTTGGATATTACACCTGGTAAAAGAAAAAGCCGATGCTTCAGAAGGCCCGATCAATATCAGCGACTCTCCCCAGATGACATTAGCCGTTCTTATATCGGCTCAGAGTGAAGCAACAAGCCAGTCCATTGGAAGCCGTGCAATTCGACGATCTTTACGCTTAGCTTGGGATGATCTTATTGAGATATATGGAAGTGAAGAAATACTGAGGGAGCGGATAAAAAGCCTCAAGACAACTAAACCGAAAGGCGTCGAAGAATTGATTGAACTAGCGGATAAATACATAAGCGGATGGCGTCCGAAGAACTTCGAAGATCAGTAGGAGAAAATACGCAGCATCTTGGCAATCTCCAACCATTATTCCATCAACACTCAATTACTTTACAGAGACTTCCGACTTATTCCTGAAAAAAAGAAACACGCATACAAAAATCAGTTGAACTAAGTCAAATCGAGTTCACTTGAGAAAATTTTCACAAATATGTAAACTTAACATGTTCATATATATCATTCCCAGTGAAAACTGTTCTATTGATCACTGGGTTGTTAACAAACGTAAATTCGATGATAAAAGAGAGATAATTTATGAGCAACCCATTCTTTGACAATCCAATATTGGACTCACCATACGAGTATCCGAAAAAACACTGGGAACTTGATGAACAGGGGCAACCGACACAGAAAATAATCGAGAAACGACGAAGCGCTAAATTCATTACACCCATTCCCAAACCAAAAAAGCAAAGAGGTGGCCCTGCCAAAAAAAAAATAATCTTTAACGAAGGTAAAGGGCTCTCTGATGAAAAGCAGCAATACGTAAAATCAATGATGGAAGGAAAGCGAAAATTGGTTAATGGTTTTCAGATTGGGATGAAGCTTGGTGAGATTGAAGATTTACTAGAAAAAAAGGCTTAAAATTCTACTAAGGAGTAGCTATGAGATACTTGAGTCAAAGAGAAAAAGAACTGATCGTTAAACTGAAGAATATTGACAGAAAAGATATCCCAACATTGTTGGATCCATATTTAGATAGAATGCGAATAGTTCCAAATAAAGGAGAAGGTAAGGTTGAGTTACAATTCCAGACACACAAAAAAGAACCTTCTGAAATAGAACTTGGAGAAATTGAAGAAAAAATCAATACAATATCTAAGATAATCGTTACGTTGATTAATTTGTTAGCGCTACTTGAAAGAGAAGGTTATATTCAATTTTTTGAAGAAGCAAATATTATCCCAAATGGGATAGGTTTCGGCCGTATAGTTAAAGATGAGCCTTATCTCTCTTTTGAATTTCCCGATAAAGGAGTCGCCAAATTATTTCGCGAGTATGCTTTTAAACAGATAATTTTTACTGAGGAGATGATCTGGTTCATTCAGAATTCCTTCATTACACGAGATGAAAAAAGGCATAGACAAAGCATGAAATTGGCTTGGATTTCTATTTGGATTTCGATCATTATCGGAGTCGCATCGATAGTTATTGGGATAATCTCTAATTACAAGACTCAAACAGTTATTTTGTCAAAGGATCAGTTTGATAAGATTGAAAATAGATCAGAGAAGATATTCGCTGTATCTGAAACGATAACGAAACAAATCTCTGCGATCGAAAAGAAGTTAGATCAAGTCGAAAAAAAAATAGTCACAAAACAGCCACAAATTGTTAAAAATCAAAAAAAGTAGTTATTTTATAGAATTGTCAGTAAATGGTTTCGGAAAAATCGAAACCGCGCCACTTTAAAAATGGCATAAAAAGTGTCAGATTAAAGTCTTTAGCAATTATTGACAGTATTCAACATTTTTTCAAAAGGACTCTAATTTGACACAATTAAGCTAAACTAGAATTGTCAGTTTAGGCTACAGTTGAATTGTACTTGAATTTACATTTGTAATAAGCCTATTTTAGGTAGTAATAAAATTTCTAATTGCATTAATTTCATTGTGGAAGTTGAAAGAGCAATCAAGGTGGTAACGTAGGGGATGAAGAAGACCTGAAGTTAACTATTGATAATGCAATGCTATCTATGGGATTATCTATTAGCGCGCATTAAGTAATGAGTAAGGAGAATAGAAATGCCTGCTGAAGGAAATACTCCAATAAGTGAAATGGATAGATTTTATGTTAAAAAAGCAGCAGAAGATTATTGCCTGGCTGAAGTCGAACATATGGGGAAATTTGAATATTCGATTTCTGCATTAATATTTGGCTCACTAGCATTGAGTCTTCAATTCTCTTTAAATTTCGGAAATCTATTTATTGGTCTAATAATTTATTCTTGGATTCAATATTTAGTGAGCGGATGTATTGCAGGTTATAGAATTTATTTACATAAAAAATATATGTGCAACACACTAGAATTTGCGAAATCAAATGTTTTAAACCTTACTGGGGATAGGCAATATCTTCCTCATGATTGTTTAACTAGAAATAAAGCGATTATGAATAAAATGAATCTGTTGTTCCTGAAACAGATTATATTTTATATTGAGGCACTCTTTTTTAATTTTTTGTTTTTAACAGCTAATTTATTGTTAAGGAGTGGTTATAAAATCCACTCTATTCGTGCAGAAACAATTTTGATTATTCTTGGAATATTAATTGGCATGTTTGCCTTAATTTATAATAAAAAGGAAAAAGAAAAGTAAAGAATGCCTGAACAAAAGAGAGTACATCTTCAACACTCATATTTTATTGTTGGGGAAAGACCCTTCTGTCTTTGGGATGATAATATTAAAAAAATAACCCTTGAATTCCTTGATGGATTAAACCCACAATTTTTTTCATATATTGCGAATTCCCTTGAAAATAAAAGTGATGATGAAAATAATAGTGATTCTCAACAATCTGCTTTACTAATTCGAATGATTTATTCGATAGCGTTAGAATCTTTTTTTGCACTTTTAGCAAGCGCAATTCAATCACCTTATTGTGTGCCCGCCTGGATTAATCTATACAAACCTTTTGAACTAAAAAATATCATTGAAAAGATACATAATGAAAAACCAATTCTTACTTGCTTAAATGCAGAAACACTTTCATGGTCATCAATTTCAATTCTTTTACTATCATGTTTGGTTCTGGAAGATAAAGTGAAGGAATCAGAAATAAAGACTGGATTTGCTCAATTATGGACGAGTTTCGCATCCGAATATCTAGAAACAGGTTTTTCTGATGAATACAATAGTATTAAGCATGGCTTGCGGGTTCATCCTGGAAGTCATAAAGTTTTCATGGGTATTCAAAATAAAATTGGCGAACCTGTACCAATAGATAAATTGGAACTAATTAGTAAGAGCGATTTCGGCACGAGTTTTTTAAAATCCGAAGCGATAGGAGAAAATAAACATCATCAAAGGTTAAAAAGATTTCGTCGTAATTGGAGCCCGATTGAAATGGCAAAAAAATTGATTCTACTGCAGATGTCTATAGCAAATATTCAATCGTCGTTAAGAATATTAAATGGAGTTCCCTCAGATAAAGTTCAATTTGAATGGCCAGAAGATTTTGTTAACCCTGAAGATTCTGTCAGCCGCACAAGTACTATTGGCTTAACTTCTACAAGCGGGCCCAATATGGTAATTAAACCTGAAAATATTATTCAATACTCAAAGGATGATATTCTGAAGCACTATAAACTCAAGAAATTATCTTAAAAAAGTGAGTGCGAAACACAATGAAATATAAGCAATTATCTTTAGATAAAAAGTCAGAGCCTGTCAGTTTTAAACTTCTAGATATCCCCATTTGCAATATTGCTATAAGTTTTATTGACACTTTAAAGCCCAAGTTGGATATGCTTCAAGGACTGCTTGCAACAATTTGCAATGGTGCTTTCCAAACATATAAAGCAATAGTTTTTCTTATTGATGATAAAAACAAAGTTAAGTACCCATTACAAGCGCAGATACTTCTTCGGTCAATTCTGGATATTTTATTTAATGTAATTTATTTATTAGACAATCCTCAAAAGAATTTAAAAGAATTCAATTTGGCGGGATTCAGAATGATGCAGAAAGATTTGTCAAAACAACTATATGAAGGTCAATTAGAAGTAAAGGAAAATAAAAGTGCAATTATTTTTCAAAAAGAACTCGATGATTATGCAGTTTATTTCCAACTGACCAAAGAAGAGAAAGACAATATTAAGGGTGAGAAACCGTTCTGGCCTGTTCCAAAGAAAATTGTAAAGCGACTTTCACAAGAAAAGGACAAACACTTTTTCGATGAGATTTATGAAAAACATTATGGGATATTTTCTGATTTAAGTCATTTTACAATGAGAGGGGCAGCGTTGGGAACATATTCTAGAATACCTGACTCGGAGAAAGTAAATCCGGGCCAAGTGGAATCAGATGCGGCTCTATTAGCAATTGAGTTCCTTACTATGATTTATTCTGAAATTCAATCAAAGATTGATTGTCAGATGGAAAAAGATTTAAGATACATTTGGACATTGTTATCAAATGTGAGAGAAGAATGCCGAGAATATTATTCATCTAGATATGATGAAATACTACTTCTAGAAGTTATGTAAATTCAGTTCCAAATCATCCTAAAATTTTAGTCACAATTTATGGTCACAAATCAATCAGAGCAACTTCTAATGAACCCATAAATCCATTGCTATTAGGCATTCTGGACGGAGGGCAACATGGCCTCACCTTGGGCTCATAACCCAAAGGTCAGGATTATAAGTGTAAGTTTATCCTACAGTCTAACCCAATTTTTATTAATGCTTGTTAATATTTGCTAAAACAATATTTTCGCATCAGAATAACAAGGCCCAAATAAGATATAATAAAACCATGCTCCTTAATAACAAACATAACTTAATGACACTTGAACAAATATCCACTTACTTAAGCATAAATCCTAAAACCATTCGCAAGTGGGTTTTCCAACGACGTATACCTGTTATCCGTCTAGGCGAAGGTAAACGTAGGCTCCTCCGCTTCCGTTTAACCGATATCGATAAATGGATTGAGGATCACAATGAATTACCAAGATACTAAATCCTTATTCTGTCCTGCTGGCAAATGTATCTGTAAATACTTTGTTGCCCTCGAGCCTACTTGGGCCTGTTCTCTCATTAAAGTTTATAACGAATCCTTTGATGTCTGTCCTTGGCCTCTACGTAAACAAATGACCGAAGATATAGAATTAAAAACCTTCACCAAATATGACCTCTCCCCTAAAGAACCAAACAAACCTAGGGAATGTGACGTACTGTTAACACAAAGCAAGAACAGTTAACCAAGGTAATTAGAGAGTATGATTATATTTATTCAATTAAATCACACTAGAGTTATATCTATCTAAATAAAGACGAATACTGTTTTTAAATAATTTAGTTATATATCAAAATCATGATTTTAATTTTTATGTTTTTCTAAATATATATTTGAATAAATATGGAATTCAATTTATAATTCTTAAAATGAATATTAAGATATTTTTATCAAAAATATTATTTTTTTATAAACAGTTAATAATGCCATCTAACTTCTACAAATCTAGTCAATGAAAGATCAATCGATTACAAATCCTTATGACCCTTTTAACTTTAAATCAGCAAATTTTGTTGGCCGAACTGTTTTATTGCAAACACTAAAAAAAAGGTTAACACCTAGTACCACTGCTTATATCAATGCGAAGCATTGTGTTATATTGGGAGATGGTGGGTCCGGAAAAACTTGGCTATTACTTAAATTTCTTTCAGAGTTAACGGAAAATAAATATCATAAAATATATATGGATATTGGGAATTATATAGAAGATATTGAAGGTTTTATTTCAGATTTTCAGAATCAATCTCATTATGTCCCAAAAACACAGGCTTCATTTAAGCAATTAATGAAGTCAGCTACAATTGGTTTTCCTATTGGTTTCTCTATTAATCCAAGTAATTATTTCGTAAGTGATGTGCCTGTAGCAATTAATCAGAGATTGAACAATCTATCATCTTATTTAATCGATTTAGCTAATAAATCAGATAAATTATTAGTAATAATTCTTGATCAATATGGACTCATTTCTCAGATAAAAGGAGGAGCTCAGATTGTTCGTCTTTTTGCTAACTTGATGCGAGAGTCAAAAATTTCTCATTTATCAAAACTACTTGTGATTACTGCTTTAAGACCAGAACATAAAGGAATTCTTGAATTCCCATATGGAGATGAAATTTTCAATCCAGACTTTGTTGATCGTTTTAGTATTGGATGTTTTTCAAAGCAAGATGCGGTCCAAGCGATCAAACAACCAATAGAGTTAATTGGTAAACATTATAGTACAAAAATGATAGATGATATTCTTTCTCAAATCAAAGAACCGAATCCATATTATCTTCAACTTTCATGTAGACAACTATGGGATGAGGTAACTAAAGATGAAAAGAGAATCCCACTCACAATACATTTATCTTCCAAAAAAATTCAAGAAGTGTTATCTAAAGGACAAGCAAATACATATAATCGATTCGAATTATCCCAAAAGGAAGTTTTAAAAGTCTTTGCGAGAAGTCATCCTATTCCGCTCAGTTTCAAACAATTAAAACAAAGATTAATTAGTCTTGATCTGGAAGACGTTTCAGACAACCTTCGACAAACCTTAAATTCTCTTGTCAATAATGCAATACGTCCTCTGCGTTACATTGACACTTCATCAGCCTATAGGATTAACCATGATCTTTTTGCAGAATATATTCTGAAACAGCATTGTGCAAGTGAAGAATATGATGCTGCCGTTTTACAAGGTTTCCTTGAATATTTACCAGGTTTATACCGCATATCCCAATTCAACCTTGATGAAAATTTATTAAACCGCTTATGGACGTTTCATCATTTATTAAGGTTTTCAGATAATGTTTTTGAAATTATTGCTTATAGCATCCTTGGACTAGATAAGGATAAAATGGAAGTTCATTTTCAGTGGTTTAATTCATTCGGGAGTAAATTTGCTAATGCACTTAAACATCTACTGCTCAGCTCAACAGAGGAGAATGTTCGGTTAGGGGCAATAATAGGAATAAGTAAAACAAGAAATGTCCAATCCTGGAATGTTTTAGTTCAGTTTCTTAATGACGAATCTTCAACTATCAGAAAAGCCTCTGTAGAAGCACTTGGAGAGCTGAAATCAGAAGAAGCATGCAATGCCTTGATTAGTTCATTAGTTGATGAAGAATCGGATGTTCGACAAGCAGCAGCAGAAGCGCTGGGAAAAATTAAATTGGAAAAAGCTCTTCCTTTTTTAGGGAAAATGTTATTGAGAGATCAAAATGTCTATGTAATCCGAACAGCAGTTAAATCAATTATTGAAATAGGTGGTGTTAAAGCGCATGAACTCATTGTTAAAATAATTAAATCCGGACCTAAGTATACTCGCATAAATTCAATTTTTCAGATTGTTAAAACATCTCACCAAGATACTGGCTCAATCCTAGTTAATCAAATGCGAACTAAAGATGAGAAAATTGTGCTTGCAGCAATAAAAAGTATTGGTGAATTGAAAGACCAAAAAACCTTTTCAAGCCTTGCAAAAAGAATCTTTAGCAAATCTCCTAATATTGCAGAAGCAGCTATCAGAGCTTTAGCAAAAACAAAAACCTCTGAAGCAAATAAATATCTAATAAAAGCATTATACCATCCAAATCCAAATTTAAGATTGCTAGCATTTCATTTACTCAAATCAAATCTTATGCACAAGGAAGAAAGTCTAATTAAATTTCGTAAAAACGATCCTATTTGGACAAAGAAGTTTAAAGCGAGACTATTATGTAAGATTGGAACAAAAATGGCATTTCAGCAATTATTGATTCTTTCCAATGATTTAGATGAAGTTGTCAGAGCACAGTGGGCGATGAGTCTTTCAGCTTTTAAAACCGAGTTAAATATATCCTATCTTGAAAAAGCATTTCATGATTCATCACCATTAGTCAGGAAAGCGGCCGTTAACATTGCTTCAACCTTTGCAAATCAATTTGTAAAAAATGAAATTGAAATACTTCAAAGCGATCCAAACAGGACAGTGAAATGGTTAGCTCAGCGATTCTTAACTCAGACAAAAAAATCAAAAAAATCAATATCCAGTCCGCAATTATCTGTAAATAGTTCCTCAAAAGCCAATCATAATATAAATAATTTACTAAAAAAAACGATTTATCATCCATCAGTAAACAATCTTCCAGTTGGCCCTTTATCTGCTTTATTGAATGATGATAAGACAATAAGAGAGTGTGCACTTATTTTATGGCATTTCAGACCAACGAATGAAGAAAAACAAAATAACAGTACTCGCCAAAATAAAATTTCCCTTATTACAAATTATGAAATTCCTTCATCCATTATTTTTGACAATAAAATCCCAGTTGAATTTCGTGTCATCGCAATAAGAGAACTATCAAATTATACTGCTTTAAAAGAAGACTCTTTAAGAATTCTTATGAAGTGCTTAGATGAAGAACAATGCTCTATACGTTCTGCGGCAATTCACAAACTATCACAAGAACATCAAAGGTTAGTTTACGAAAAAATGATTATAAAATTAAGTTCTCAAAAAGGTATCCATCAATTATGGAATCTGCTTGATTTAGAAAAAGTTTATTCTGTTTTTGAAGGAGAAAAAAAGAAATACTTGTCTTATTTTGGCAAGGATGGAGATGATCAAGGTTTCTGCAAAGATATAGTATTCAAAGAGATTCAACGACTTAGACAGAGCATGCTCTCTGATAAGCAATTCAGTTCACTATTATTGATTTAAAGGAAGGTATAAATGAATCAAAAAACTGATAAGTTAAAAAAATCAATTAATACTATTTTCCTCTTACAAAAAACAAATTGTGAGAAAGCTTTGGAATTCTATGATAAATTAGAATCTATGACAGACGAAGAGGAGTCCTGGAAATATTCTCAGGAAATTCCTTTTTTTGATACGCTTAAAGAATTAGTGGTTCAAGAACAAGGATCCCCAGTTTATATCCTTGAAAGGGCGATAGCTACGATCGATGAATATATAGAAGCTCTTGAAAATTTCAGTGATGATCAATTTGCGGCTTTTTTATTAGGAATTGGGCTTAATTGGATTCCTTTTAATTATTGGGGAGTAAAGGAATTGGACATTTATTTAAGCAAAATAAAAAAAGCAATTTCCTTTTACGAAAATCTTGAAGCAACTTTATCATCGGATGAACTTTGGAAAGTTTCTAAAAAAGGATTTCTTGAAATCTTACCTCAATTAATACCTCCCGCAGAGCACAAACCAACTTATATACTAAAAACAATAAAAGAATTAATTGAAGGCACAATAGAAGTTTTAGCAGACCGTCCTTTTTAAGCATTTTAAAAGGAAACGAAAAGTTCAACAGTCTGCCTTTAATATTTTTAGCTGTTCCTGTAAAAAACCAGTATTGAAGATATTTTGCTACTACAATTATCGCAATAATTAAAGAGCAAAGAGCCTTCCCTTTTATTATTGATAAATTTGACAAAAAACAACATAAATTTAAAACAAAGAAGTTTACTATATTGGTAAACGAAAGAAAAACAACTAGTCACAAACCAGACACATTTATTGTTTTTCGGCTTGTCCACAAATTGCAAAACCATTATGGGCAAATGGTTTCAAGGCGTTTTGACGATTTCGCCCCTTGGAATGGCATTCAGAAGGTCGGGAGTTCGATCCTCCTCAGCTCCACTTTAACTTCCCTTAATAAATCCAGAGAACATACAGGAATATTTAAAAAAATCATATTTCTTAAATATTTATTGTTCCGACCTTGACCTTGCGCTGGATGTTATCTTCGTAGCGACCGTAAAGCTTTGAACTGCCGCACGATATCCCGGATCCCCTGGCCGAATTCCACCTCGCTGCGGAAGCCGAGTTCCTCACGGATCAAGCTGGTGTCGCATAGCCAATAATTGTCGCGGGCGCTGCGCAAATCGCTGCGCGTGACCAGGGGCGCATTTCCCGTCAGCCTGGAAATGGCCTCGGAAATAAATGCCACGCTCAGCATAAGCGGATGGGGTATTTTCAGCACGAATTTCAGGTCCATTTCCAGAAGCAGCTGATTCAGAATTTCCCGCCATGAGTAGAATTCCTTTGCCGCCACGAAATAGGTTCTGCCCCTGACCGACTCATTTTCCGCAACCAAAACCAGCGCCCGGACCAGGTCCTGCACGAAGCAGATGCTGGTCTGTTTCTCGCCACGGCCGATCAGAGGCACGATCCGCCGCCGCAGCAGGTTCATGACGGCAAGCAACTCTCTTTGCCCGGCCCCCAGCACGTTCGGCGGGCGAACGATCACGATCGGCAACTTAGTAAAAAAAGCGGCTGCGGCCTGCTCAGCCAGGTATTTGCTCTTTCCATACAGCGACACGGGCCGGCAATCGTCTCCTTCACGCAGAGGCTTTTTATCAAGGGCCGGACCAACGGCTGAAATGCTGGAAACAACGACCAATTTCCTCAGCCCGGGATTTGCCTGCGCGCAGGCCTCCAGTATATTTGTCGTGCCTTCCACGTTGGTCCTGAAGTAGCCCGGCCAATCCGGAGCGCTCAGCACGGCCCCGGCGTGAAATATATACTCCATGCCCTCTACAGCACGGCGCAGGGTATCAAGGTCAAAATAACTGCCGCTGATGCGGGTAACAGCAAGTCCTGCCAGGGC
>JALHSV010000428.1 GCA_022865525.1 Thermodesulfovibrionales bacterium | reverse complement strand
GTCATTCTTCGACTATCCCGAGGAATACCGTCACGCAATCGGCATGGTGGATAACCTTGTCCGCATCGCGCTCGGGCTTGAGGACGTGAAAGACCTGATTACCGACCTGAAGCAGGCGTTGGACGGAATCTGAAAAATTTGTCCAGGTACTGTGGTCTTGGTGGCGGCGCAGGGATTTGAACCCCGGACACTGCGGATATGAGCCGCATGCTCTGACCAACTGAGCTACGCCGCCGTCTTGAAGAAACAGTAGTGAGAAAACCGTATACAGTAGGTAGCGTTTAAAACAGATAAAAAGTATAACAAAAGAAGTCTGTTTAATGAAAGAGTTCGAAGCGGTGGGTTCGGATGTTGATCAGGATGCCGATTGATATGAGGTTTGAGAGAAGGGCAGTTCCACCATAACTCATGAAGGGCAAGGGTATACCAACGACAGGCATCAGGCCCAGCGTCATCCCGATATTTATGAAAAGATAAATGATGAACATGAATGTTATGCCCAGCGCCAGAATCCTCCCGAAGTCGTCCTTGGCCTTTCGTGCCGTATCAAGCCCCCGTAAAATCAGGACAAGATAAAGAAGCATGAGAAATGCACTTCCCAGAAAACCCCATTCTTCTGCAAAGACTGCAAAGACAAAGTCGGTATGTTTCTCCGGCAGAAAACGGAACGGACCCTGAGTGCCGTTCATATACCCTTTCCCGAAGAACTTGCCTGACCCGACTGTGATCTTTGATTGATTCAGTTGATAGCCGATACCGGTTGGATCTGTTTCCGGCTCGATAAAAGCGACCAGCCTGCTCTTCTGGTAATCCTTGAGGCCTTCCCAGAAAATATTCCCGAGAAAGGGAAGAGATATGAGGCTAATGATGACAAAAAGGACGGCAACTTTTTTGTAGAGCCCCCGTGCAATAATGAGCGAAAGAAAGATCATGAGGATGATAAGCGCTGTTCCGAGGTCAGGCTGCTTAAGAAGGAGGATAAAGGGGAAAAGAGTCAGGGAAAAAAACACCCTGAGGAGCGAGGGTGCGTCGAGAGGACTTTTAATGGTGCTCAGATAGTGTGAGAGCATGATTATGTAAATGATTTTGAAAAACTCTGAAGGCTGGAACGAGATGGGACCGACACTCAGCCATCTCTGAGCACCCATACCGGTTCTGCCCAGGAAAAATACTGCTATGAGGAAAATCAGTCCCGCGATATAGAGAATTCGTGACGATCTGTCTATCCAAATATAGTCAATCCAGACGACCAGGAATAAAGCAACAAGCCCGAGAATGAGCCAGACAATCTGTTTCAGGTAGTAAACCGGATGGTCCTCTGCCGAGAGCGGACGGGTAGCGCTGTAAATTGTCATAATTCCGATAACGCAGATCAGAATAGTAACGGCAAGGGTAATCCAGTCAAAATTTTGCAATAACCTGCGGTCTATGCGGAGCATGAAAAATTATGGCGGGCACTTTGCGCAGACAGACGTAAACAGAGCGGTGGAGAGATAACGGTCTCCCCTGTCCGGCAGGATGACAACGATGACCCCTTCCCTGAGCTCGCTGGATTTCCGCAACGCAACATGCATGGCTGCTCCACTCGACATGCCGACAAACATCCCTTCCTTTACAGCCATCATTCGCGTTGTATCAAAGGCTTCATCGTCATTCACGAGGCGTCTTTCATCAAGTCTGCTTTCGTCAAAGATCTTTGGCCTGATGGATTCCGACATGTTTTTAAGACCCTGTATCCTGTGGTGGAGAACGGGCTCGACACCAATGATCTGAATATCCTTGTTGAATTCCTTGAGCCTTTTGCTCACTCCCATGAGGGTCCCTGTTGTTCCCATCCCAGCGACAAAATGCGTGATTTTTCCCTTTGTCTGCTCGATGATTTCCTTCCCAGTTGTTTCATAGTGGGCCAGAACATTGGCATCATTATCAAACTGGTTCGGCATGAAATATTTTTCAGGATCCTCTGAAAGAATCCTTAGGGCCAACCTGATTGCACCATCGGTGCCTTCATCAGGAGGGGTCAATATCAGTTCTGCTCCGAATGCTTCAAGGATTCTCCTTCTCTCTATGCTGACACATGCCGGCATCGTGAGTTTTACCCTGTATTTCTTGGCTGAAGCAACCATTGCGAGTCCTATCCCTGTGTTCCCGGAAGTGGCTTCGAGGATTATTTTGTCCCGTGTAAGTTTTTTTTCTTTCTCTGCCATTTCTATCATGTAGAGGGCAATCCGGTCCTTGACAGAACCTCCGGGGTTATTGCCTTCGAGCTTTGCGAAGAGTGTGACCTTCGGGTTTGGATTTGAATCAATACAGGTAACGGGAGTGTTTCCTATGCATTGAAGAATGCCCATGTTTTTATAATAATGCCCGTGCTACTGAAGGTCAAGGGACTGCATGGATTTCATGTATGCTTCAATCGCAATTTTTGCTATGGGGGCAGCAGCTGCACCGCCATGCCCGCCATGCTCTACCAGAACGGCAAGGGCTATTTCGGGCTTTTCATCAGGCGCAAATGCGACAAACCATGCGTGATCCCTGAACTGCTCGGAAAGATAGGCCGATCCTTTCCTGGAAGCTATAACCTGGGAAGTCCCTGTTTTTCCGCTGACAGATGTGAGATACGATTTTGCAGTCCATCCTGTACCCGAAGGTTCATTGACAACACCGAAAAGGCCTTTTTTCACAAGGGAGAGATTTTCAGGGTTCACCTTCATTGTTCCTGCTATTACCGGTTCCGCATCCTTGATCAAACTTGGTTTGTAGCGTGTTCCCCCGTTTGCAACCACACTCATCATATATGCCAATTGTATCGGTGTTACGGAGACATATCCCTGGCCTATAGCTGCGTTTAAGGTTTCTCCG
This sequence comes from Thermodesulfovibrionales bacterium, assembly GCA_022865525.1. Classification (GTDB taxonomy): domain Bacteria; phylum Nitrospirota; class Thermodesulfovibrionia; order Thermodesulfovibrionales; family SM23-35; genus JALHSV01. Next base: position 446 of record JALHSV010000428.1, on the reverse strand, counting down.
GGAAACCATGGAAGCTTCTTGGTTTCCTTTTTCCATGCTGTGCTTGGGATTAGTCCCTGACGCTCCTTCCCGAGCGCAATTCCTGTCTTTTTCCCCAACCCCAGGCCGGTTGCATATTCATGAATCCTGTCGATGCCGAGGCGTCTGCCGACTTCATAGAAATATACATCACATGATTCTACGATTGCCCGGTGCAGGGAAACCACCCTGTGACCTTCCCTGCGCCAGCAGCCAAAATGCCATTTGCCATAACGTATCCCGCCCCTGCAATCGACCTTTGTGTCGGGCATGATCACTCCTTCCTCAAGTCCGGCCAATGCAGTGACAATCTTAAATGTCGAGCCTGGCGGGTACTGGCTTTGCAAGGCCCTGTTCAGCATCGGGTTTTTTCTGTTGGCGGTAATTGCTGTCCATTGATCGTAACGCATTCCTCTTGTGAAAAGATT
>JALHSV010000427.1 GCA_022865525.1 Thermodesulfovibrionales bacterium | reverse complement strand
TTACATTTTCAACAAAGTATAGCAGATTTTTTGTCATTATCCTTGCTTTAAAAATTATGAATAAATCAAGATTTTTTAATGGTGTCTTTTCCATCCAGTAATCTTCACAACTTTGAGTATGTCAGAAATGTGGACTTGTAGGTGGACCTGATACCCAGAAAAGTATCTATACTCCAGCAGACTTTTTTCGTCTCGAAAAGCCTCTTGCTTATTGATTTGCATTTGAACAGCGCATCCCCAGCCAAATAGCATCCATGCAGACTTGATGAAGAAAGTTTGAATTTCCAAGCCGTTCCGTTTTTAACACCTTGTAGGTGCAACAAATAGTCTACAAGTGAGTCGAGAATAACTATTTTCATTGATCAATCTATAGCATTTTTACAATATTACCACTTTTCTTGTGTCAGCAAATGCCTTTTCGTAGTCAATCTCTTAGGAGTAATTCGAGCCATAATCAACCTTCATCTTACGTTCTTCTTCTCTACTGAGCATTGAGGAAAACATACAGCAGATTATTGTTACAAATCCTAAACTCAGCACAGCCAATGAAAAAATAATATATAACATTTACTTCCTCACTTTCTCTATAACCATCAACTGAATATTTTAGGATCAGATGGGAGAATTCGAACTGGTTCATTTCGATCTATTGCATCTGAAACACGGAATTTTTGAAAGTAAGCCTTTATTTCTTCTTCAGTAAATTGAAAATGTTTTAATACCACGTAACTGTCTATCCCTATTTTTTTCGAAGCCACACAAACAATCTCTATCATTTCTGCTACCGGTATATGAGCAGGATAGTCCTGTTCAATCTCAATGGGTATGTCTTTTGTAAATTTCTTTTTAAATGATTCTCTCAGATTTTTCATCCTAAAACCTCTTTTCATACGTCGACACTAATTCGGTATTTTTATTCGTCAAAATTTATATCTTTCTATAATCATATTTATCAGTGAATACCTCTCTCGCAAAGGCATCGTCAAATAGAGAGATGATTCCATCAAAATTGTTATCAATTCTTTCATCTTATTTCTGTATAGCACTCTTTCATGCTCATTTCTCATGTTTGATAAACTCATATCATTATTTTGTATCTTTTAAACACTAAAAAATAGAGGAGTCCGTCTGATTTTTTTGTACGTACTTGTCTCTTTATTTTGTCAGTGCCTGTCCTACAAGAGATGGGCACAAATCTGAGCATTCGGGATGAAGCAATCTATTTACTAAGTATTGAGATTGCTTCGTGTCGCTCAGGCTTGATGAAAATACTATTGAGAAACTGAAGAAAATTGCAGAGAGTAAGGGAATTGGCTATCTGGAGTTTGTGCGAATGTGGGTTCTTGGAAACCTTAACAAGACAAAAGCTGCCTAAATATTTTGGCTCTCTTTTTATTACGAAGACGAAGAAGCCGGCTATGCCCGCAGTATACACAGTGCCTGACGGGGGAATACTCCTTTATAAAATCTTCCTGATTTTTGAAAAGGCCTCTTCTATAATCTGTGGCTCCGGCAGGAACGTAGTCCTGAAATACACTCCGTCCTCCTGCCTCCCGAACCCAGAACCAGGGACAAAGACAACCCCTTCCTTCAGCGCGGCGCGCACAAACTCCAGGTCCTTCTTCCATTTCGGCGTCTCTATTTTGATGAATGCGTAGAACGCGCCGTTAGGAACCGGGAATGATAACGGCATCGCCCTGGTAATCTTCATGAATGCGTTCCTCCGTTCCATAAGCTTCTTCTTGATATCCGTGACGTACGCCGGGTATGATGGGTCTGCTATCGCTGCTGCCGCCGCTTTCTGATACTCCCAGTTTACGGACAGGCGCTGGTTGCAGAGGAGGAAGAAAGCATTCTTGACTTCCTCCCACTTATCTCCGTGGAATGACACCCATCCTATTCGCGCGCCGGGATAGTTGAAGTTCTTGGAAAGCGAGCTTCCGTATATGAATGGGACCTTGTTCCTGGCTATTTTTCTGAAGTCCACAGGTTTGCCCTCGAATATGAGCTGGTCGTATGATCCGTCATAAAATATGGGGACATCATATTCAGCGCAGAGCTTAACGACTTCTGAAAGATTCTTTTCCGAATAGACCGCTCCCAGCGGATTGTTCGGGTTGATGATTATGATCGCCTTTGCGCCTTCGATTTTTTTTGCCAGGTTCCCCACGTCTATCTGACCATCGGCATCGTGCCTGTAGAATACGCTGTCGCCTTCGAACTGCTTTGCCTTGCTCAGGTAAAGCGGATATACTGGATTGGGAAGGAGCACCTTCTCCCCGAACCCTATGAACGAGTGGAAGAAGAAGTCTATGCCTTCCGTAAGCCCAGTAACGACGAACACGTCCTCAGGCCTGCATTTTTCAATCTTCGCCACCGTGTTCCTGAGTTGCTCATCACCTTCGGAAGGCGCATATCCCTGGCAGTTTTCATCGAGCGCGCTTTTCACCCGCTCAGCTATCACTCTGAAAGGCTTGAAACCATACTGAGGCGGATCTCCGATATTCAGGTAAACCATCTTCTTGCCTTTGGCCTCTTCGCGTTTCGCCTCCATCACGATATCCCGTATAGGATAGCTTACAACGTTCATTCTCTCTGTAGGCCTGTAAGGCAGCTTCCGTTTCAGTTGCAGGTGTATCATGTCATTACCCCGTAAACATCCGGTTTCTCTGCCTGTTTCGCGGGGGAAACCAAAGACTCCTGTACAGACAGGAAATTGTTTTTAAACATGAAAAAGAATAACACTTGGAAAGGAAATTAACAAGGGGAGTAGCCGGTCGAAACCCTGTGTTATTTGACAAAGTTCTGTATTTCTTTTATTTTTAATGAAAAAATTCACCATAACCCTATAGCATGAAACGGAGTTTACCGTGCGGCTGCCTGAATGGATAAGGACAAAGAACCCCCGAAGGCTCCATGATACAAAACGGATATTGAGACGGTATGGCCTTGCGACCGTCTGCGAGGAGGCAAGATGCCCGAATGTGGGTGAGTGTTTCCTGAAACCAACAGCTGCATTCATGATCATGGGGTCAACGTGTACAAGAAACTGCGGTTTTTGCTCAGTAAAGTCCTCGGTCCCTGAACCGCTGGATCATGATGAGTCTGAGAGAGTCGGCATGGCTGCAAAAGAAATGGGGTTGCGCTACGTGGTCATTACTTCGGTAACGCGTGACGACCTCTCTGACGGTGGTGCAGGACACTTTGCCAGGACTGTCGATGCCGTCAGAAGATATTCACCCGGCGCGAAAGTAGAGGTGCTCACCCCTGATTTCAAAGGCGCCCAGAGCAGCATCAATACTGTCCTGCATGCACGACCAGATGTATTCAACCACAATGTTGAGACCGTTCCGAGACTGTATCCTGTCGTCAGGCCGCTTGCTGACTACCGGCGTTCCCTCTCATTATTAGCACACATAAAGAACACCGCTCCGGAGATGCGAACTAAGTCAGGGCTTATGCTGGGTCTGGGCGAGCGATTGAATGAGGTTATGGGTGTTTTAAGAGATATGAGAGACACAGGTTGTGACATCGTCACCATAGGCCAATACCTCAGGCCATTGAGATCAAACCTCCCTGTAGTCGAATACATTCAGCCCGAAACATTCGAAAGACTCCGTTTGACTGCTCTTTCGATGGGGTTCACCTATGTTTCATCCGCTCCCCTGGCAAGGAGCTCAATGAATGCAGAGGAGATGTATAATAATGAGGAAACCAAAATATAATCATAGAGAGAAAGGCACGAAGAAATGGTAAACGTAGGAATTATAGGATTCGGGATTGTGGGAAGCGGTACCGCTAAGATTCTCCTTAAGAACAAGGATGTCCTGAGAGAACGGGTTGGTTTTGAGATAAACCTCAGGAGGATTGCCGATCTGGACATCAAACGTGACAGAGGGATAAAAATTCCTGAAGGGGTGCTGACAACAGATGTGAACATGATTTTCAATGATCCGGACATTCATATCGTCGTCGAACTGATGGGTGGCATCAGACCCGCAAAAGACTTTATCCTAAAAGCGATCCAAAACAGGAAGCATGTTGTAACAGCCAACAAAGCACTTCTTGCAACCGAGGGGACTGACATATTTGATGCAGCACGTGAGGCAGGCGTTGAAGTCGGATTTGAGGCGTCCGTGGCAGGCGCTATCCCTATTATAAAGGTCATGAAAGAAGGTCTGATCGCAAACAGGATAAAGGCGATTTACGGAATCATCAACGGCACCTCAAATTATATACTCACGAAAATGACAGACCATAACGTGGAGTTCTTAGATGCGTTAAAAGAAGCGCAGGCTCTCGGATATGCTGAAGCTGACCCAACATTCGACATTGAAGGGATCGATACGGCGCATAAACTTACCATCCTCGCGACCCTCGCGTACGGGATTCCCCTCTCGTTCAATTCTGTATATATTGAAGGTATTTCGAAAATCTCCACGCAGGACATCAGTTTTGCATCAGAGCTTGGATACAAAGTAAAACTGCTTGCCATCACCAAAGAAGCAGACGGGGAAATTGAACTCAGGGTTCATCCGACTATGCTTCCCAAAGAGTATCTGATCGCAAAAGTCGATGGCCCGTTCAATGCTATCTATGTGGATGGTGATGCAACAGGCTCAACCCTCTACTACGGAAGAGGTGCCGGTTCAGTGCCCACAGGAAGCGCCGTGGTAAGCGATATAGCTGATATTGCAAGGAATATTCAGAAGAATGCCATAGGGAGAGTTCCGACTATTCCAAGGATTTTCAGGGATATAAGAATCAAAAAGATTGATGATGTGGTATCCAGGTACTATTTCCGGTTTTCCGCGCTTGACAAACCTGGTGTCCTCTCGAAGATTTCAGGGATACTCGGCAATTACAATATCAGTATCGCTTCTGTTATCCAGAAAGGCAGAAGGCTTGGTGAAGCGGTTCCTCTTGTGGTACTCAGCCATGAAGCAAAAGAAAAGGATATGCGGCAGGCTATCGAGGAAATAGATCGTTTACCGGTCGTCATGGGCAAGACCGTTTTTATTCGGGTCGAGGGGAAAGAGGAAAGTTAAGTAAAGAACGAAGCATGAAATTCACCGGCGACCAGCTTCAGCGATACAGCAGGCATCTTATTCTGCCCGAGGTGGGAGAAGAAGGGCAAGCCAGGCTTTTAAAGGCAAGGGTATTCATCGTTGGGGCCGGAGGACTTGGGTCATCTGCAGGATATTATCTTGCCGCAGCCGGCGTCGGCACCCTGGGGATAATCGACAACGATCAAGTCGAGCTCAGCAATCTCCAGCGTCAGATAGCTCATTGCACCAGGACAATCGGGGTACCCAAGGTTGAATCTGCTAAACTTACCTTTGAATCCCTCAATCCTGATGTCCATATTATTCCTGTCAAAGAAAGACTGACAAAACAGAACATCCTGAAATTCATAAAGGACTATGACATTATTGTCGATTGCAGCGATAACTATGCAACGAGGTTTCTGGTGAATGATGCATGTGTCATAAACAGGAAGCCTCTGGTTACCGGTGCCATATTCAAGTTTGAGGGCCAACTGACAGTCGTCATACCCCATGAAGGCCCCTGCTACAGATGTCTTTTTGAAGAACCCCCTCCTCCTGATATCTTGCCCTTGCCACAGGATGCCGGTCTCCTTGGCGTTATTCCGGGCGTCATCGGTACGCTTCAGGCTGCAGAAGTTCTAAAACTCATCATCGGCACGGGAGAGATACTTAAGGGAGAGCTTCTCATTTACCATGCCCTGAAAACATCCTTCAGGAAAGTGAAAATACCGAAGAATCCTGAATGTCCGCTATGCGGCGAACATCCGATCATCACTGAATTGATTGAGTACAGGTAATCTCTGTTTCTCCTTATATCTTTAAATTGTTCTCTGTTTTGCAGTAAAATGGTTACTGAAAAAGACACCTTCATAAGGAGGGGTTAATCCACGGAGGGGACAATGAAGAAGCAAGCCAAGCTGACCTTTCCCGAGCATCTTATTAAAGAGCCTGTCATCTTTACAATGGCCAAGAAATATGATGTTATGCCGAATATCAGGCGGGCAAGGGTCACGGAGACAGTTGGAGAAATGTTTCTTGAACTTGACGGGACAGAAGAGAACCTTAACAAAGGCATCCAATGGCTCAAAGACAAGGGAGTTACAGTTGAGCTTCTCGAAGGAGATAGCATAGAATAACAGTATGAAATATATTGTCATGATTGGTGACGGTATGGCCGACAGGCCTTTGAAGGAACTGAACGGCAAAACGCCGTTGCAGAGTGCTGCAACTCCCAATATGGACAGGCTTGCCCGCGAGGGAATTATAGGAAAGATCAGAACCATCCCTGCCGGTTGCCACCCCGGTTCTGAT
>JALHSV010000426.1 GCA_022865525.1 Thermodesulfovibrionales bacterium | reverse complement strand
GAGCCTGCCTCAAAAGAAAGATCTGCCTTTGGCGTGTCTGCTCCTTTTTTGGTGATGATATTGATAACGCCTGCCATTGCCTCCGAACCATAGATGGTACTCTGCGGACCTTTGACTATCTCTATCCGCTCTATATCCGCTGCAGTAATCCCTGAAAAATCGAAGGAACCTGTTGTGGTGCTGTTCACCCTTATCCCGTCAATCATCACCAGGGTGTGAGAAGAACTGCCACCCCGAAGGAGCACGGAGGCAACTTTTCCGGTACCACCGTTCTGAATGACATGCAGCCCAGGTAGTTTCCGAAATACATCAGGTACAAACTCAACGTTCATTTTTTGAATATCCTCCCGTGTTATCAGGGTTACGCCGCTGGTTGTCTCTCCGACCGGTTCTTCCATCCTGGTTGCCGTGACAACGATTTCGTCAAGCTTGATCTCTTCCTCTGCAGATGCTGACGGAGTGATGAGAAATAAGCATATCAAGGTCAATACAATAATCATCTGTGGTTCTCCTTAAAGAAATTATTTTCGTAACTTACGTATGCTTTTCCGGAAATGTCCCGTTGCACTGCCATTTCCAGATCAAAGGCCTCTTTGAACATCGCCTCTGTCAGGACATTCTCAGGGCTTCCCAAACCAAGAATCCTGCCTTCTTTCAGCACTATCACTTTTTCGAATTGGAGCGCTATATTGATATCGTGAAGGGCCATGATGATGGAAATACCTTTTTCTTCTCTTAAGTGATTCAGCAACCTGAAAATCTCGATCTGATATTTTATGTCAAGGTTGGCGAGGGGCTCATCAAGGAGGAGGATACCTGCTCCCTGCAGTAACGTCATCGCTATGAATGTCCTTCGCTTTTCACCGCCACTTAAATTTGTTATCAAATAATCTGATTTGTCGCGCAGACCAACCGTCTCCAATGCGTCTTCGATTGTTGTTACCGGGAGGATGTCATAGGGATAAAACCCCATGCCTGCCAGATCCCTGACTCTGAAGGGTACCTGTATGTCGAGAAGCTGGGGAAGATAGCACAGGAGTTTTGCTCTGTCCTTGTTCTTGAAGGATTGTAAGGGTTTATTCCAGAGGGTTATGAGACCAGCGGAAGGTGTTAATATCCCGCTTGCAAGTTTCAGAATCGTCGATTTTCCGGAACCATTGGCACCTAAGAGCCCAATAAACTCTCCCTCTTCAAGAGAAAAAGAGAGATGATTGATGAATTCTCTGTCGTGAGAGTAGGTGAACCCGACATCATCAAGGTTAAGGATGGCATGAGTGGATGCAACTGACATGGTTCCTCCCCTTTCCCTTAACGGCAGGAAAAGAGGGGATGAAGATATCTGAACATTGCTTCCTCCCTCGGGAATTTCTCGTTCGTCTTCAGAGGATTTTTCATGCGTCACTCTGAACTTCGAACTCATGTATGGTCTGGACAGGTTTTCCGGCTCAGGGCTTTAAAGTCTCATAACCTACTTGCCTGCCTTCCCAGTCGAATCGACCAGTGGCTTTATAAGGCTTTCGTTCCCTTTACGGCTGCGGGGCAGCGGGAGAATCACCATAATGGTTCACTCCACTTCCCTGACTTCCAGCCACGAAATGTGTCTACCTGCAAAAATCTTTCATTTTATATCATATCTATCGGATTGTTTTCAATAGCTCAGTTTAAAGCGAACTTTGTTGTATTGTTTGTCATTCCCGCTTGGCGGGAATCCTTCTGCAAGCGAAGAAAGATTCTGGCCAAGCCAGAATGACAGACTTGAAGATCTATAATATTTTGGTAGAGTAATAGCATAAACCATACGGCAGAACGCTATAACCATAGGAAAAGTAAATCTGATACAATGTGATATATTTTTTACGTCTGTTCATTCAGCATAGCTCTTATGAAAGACATAGATGAATTGATAAAGCACTATGGTCTTGAAGAAGACCCGGAGCATGTAATCGTTCCTTTCCTTGACAAGAACGGCAGGCCGAAACGGCGG
>JALHSV010000425.1 GCA_022865525.1 Thermodesulfovibrionales bacterium | reverse complement strand
TGTGCCCATATCTCTCTTGCTGCCCGAATCGATAAGCGCTCCTGTGATGACGCCTGTCATCATGATTTTGCAGTCCAGTGTGGTGATCAATGTTGTTCTTGCATCCTTCAATATGATTCCGATCCCGCCGCTTGATGGGGGAAGGGTATTAACAGGGCTGCTCCCGTATAAACAGGCTGTTTCATTCAGTAAGATAGAACCATTCGGGTTCATCATCGTTCTTTTTCTTATTGTCACAGGCATCGCAAACTATTTTGTCTTGCCCCTGGTAAACCTGTTTTTGAGCATTTTGCAGGTATTTTAGCCTGCTTTATTTATCAATTTTGTGTACGCCGGCAGATACAGTATTTTCGCTCATTCTCGGTCGTATCGACCTCCGAGGTGAATTCTGTCTTCGACAGAATTCAAATCCGCTCAAATACAATATCTGCCGTCTGGTTTATGTATAATGAGGGTTAGGAAAAATATTCACTCATAAGAGAGAGGTAATGGATAGATGACAAAGGAAAGAGTTTTGAGCGGTATGCAGTCAAGCGGCAGGTTACATCTTGGTAATCTGGTCGGGGCGTTAAGCAACTGGGTCAGACTGCAGGATACCTATGATTGCTACTACTTTATTGCAGACTGGCATTCACTGACTACAGGATATGCCGATCCGTCAGAGATAAAAGGATCTACCAGGGACCTTCTCATCAATTTTCTTGCTGCGGGTCTTGATCCGGAGAAATGCACCATATTCATACAGTCAAAGGTTCTTCAGCATTCAGAGCTGCATCTCCTGCTTTCCATGATAACACCGCTCGGATGGCTTGAGAGAGTTCCCACATACAAAGAGAAACAACAGGAGCTCAAAGACAGGGACCTTTCCACATATGGGTTTCTCGGATATCCGCTGCTCCAGACAGCTGATATTATTATTTACCGGGCAAAGTATGTGCCTGTTGGAATAGATCAGGTACCCCATCTTGAGATAAGCCGGGAGATCACCAGACGCTTCAACCATCTTTACAAAGAGATTTTCCCGGAACCGGAGGCATTGCTTACTGAATTTCCCAAGGTTGTTGGTACCGACGGCAGGAAGATGTCAAAGAGCTATGACAATGCGGTTTATCTCTCCGATAGTCCCGAAGAAGTTGAACATAAGATCAGAACTATGGTTACTGACCCTGCACGGGTGAAAAAGACAGATGCAGGCAATCCTGAACTATCGCCGGTGTATCAGCTTCACAAAGTCTTTTCTTCAAAGCAGGAACAGGAACAGGTGGCTATAGGGTGCCGGACAGCCGGTATCGGATGCATTGAATGTAAAAAAATTCTTATTCAGAATGTTTTCACCGTCATGGAACCAATCTGGGAAAAGCGAAATGATATTATTCAACATCCTGAGATTCTTCAGGACGTTGTCGAGAAGGGCACGGAAAAGGCACGCACGGTTGCCGAAGAGACCATGCGCCTTGTCCGTGAGGCTATGGGACTGTATTAGAACTTAATCCCGAAATCCGGCAGCAGCCTGCCGAGTACCCGTATCTGATCAGTGAG
>JALHSV010000049.1 GCA_022865525.1 Thermodesulfovibrionales bacterium | reverse complement strand
GCGGAGCATCTTGTCTTTATATTCATATTCATCTTTCACCCTGTTCACATCTCCTGCAATTAGCTTGAGTTTGGCATTCTTGTAAGTAGTACCACTCTTATTATCAATGGTAACCCAGCCCGAAAGATCTGCCCTGTCATCTGCATCATTCAGGGTGACAACATAATCCGCCCGCCAGTTTATGCCGTTTGTGAGATATGAGGCTTCGATGTTCTGGGCTGACGAGAGACTGTTCCGGATCAGCCAGACAAGAGTCGGTTTCGAAATGAGGTTTTCAGGGACTCCCGGGAATATGATCCTGCCGGGATGCCCGAAGGTTATCTCATCGCTGATCCTGAATATCGGCCCTCCGTTATTCGACAGGAGTGTCGCTGTAACGATCTCCTCCCTCTCCGAATAGGGATTCTTGTAGTAAAGCTTTACCTCTTTCCCGACATACTTGTCGAGCAGTTTCTGCGGATTCAGCAGATCATACTCATAGTTCTGTTCAAGAACCTGCAGACTGTCGGGGTCTATAAGAGATTTAATGTGGACACTCGTCGGTATGATCTGTGAAGCCACATCCATAAACCGTACTTCTCCCATGCCTTTTGCAAGATTAATTTCCCTTTGGTCTTTCACCAGCCCGAGGTTAACATTGTAAATAGTCACTGCCACCCCTGTCTGGTCTTCAAGACCGGTCGAAAGAACTCCTAATTTCTCACTCCCTTTTTCGACAGCAGGAGATGCCTCGTAACCAATACCCACTAAAAACAGCACAACCAACCCAAACAGTAAATACGCTTTTTTCATCTCAGACCTCCTTTGCATGTATTTTACCAGTATGATTCATAAACTGGCCGGCAGATACTGTATCTGCCGGCATACAGAAAATTCATGGATGAAGCAGGCGAAGCGTCATTTTTAGTCGGTATGGAGGACCACGGAAAAGCTGTTGAACATGACCCATACCTGATCATTCTTTTGAATTTGCATCCGGCGAACATTCTCTGTGTTCACCACGGAACACAGTTCCGTTCCATCCGGAATGCGTACGACGTACTCTGTGGTAATGTTGCCTTTCGTGATGCGGGTAATAGTTCCGAAAAACCGGTTTTCAGCTGTAGATTCAGGCTCCCTGTCACTTTTCTCCAAAATCACCCATGGAGCTTTCACCTCTGCGGTAATTAATGCGCCTTGTTTAAGACCGAGCCGTGAAAGGCTGTCATTGGTGATTATTGTTGTCACCAAATCTCCTCCTGCGGTGATCATCTCCACTTTCGCCTGTATATCCCCTTTCCGGATTGACCGAATCTTCCCGAAAAAGCTGTTTCGCGCACTCGTCTTCCGTCGGGATTCTTTTTCGATAAAATACTGTGCCACTCGGCGAATATCGGCATCAGAAAACGCGACATAGGAAGCCGTCACGTTCAGTGTTGAATGACCTAATATCCTTTGCACAACCGGTAATGGCATATTGCTCTGTATCAGTTCCACGGCGCGGGATTTCCTGACGATTTCCGGAGCACCCAACGAAGGCGGAAACCCGCAATCCTGAGCCCTCTCATAAAATTTGCGGCGTACATGACCCGGATCAACCTTGAACAGGCTGTGCAGATATTTTTTTAAGGCAGGATTATTCAGTGTGGTCTTGAGTTCTTCAGAGAGCGATTCCGGTATCTGGACTTTCCGTGGCAGACGATCATTCCTTCCCTCTGCTTTACCCAACAGCACATCTTGTCTTTTAAAATCAATATCCTGAAAGGGGTTGAGTGCCAGTACTTCGTTCAGTTTGGCACCCGTATAGCGTATCAAAAGAAATATCAATAAGATGCGTGTGCGGGATAAACGAACGTCAGCCCGAGGCGATCCTTCAGCCCAGGTTCGAAATGATTGCTCCATCCGGTTCAATTGAACAGTATCAAGACAATTGGCTTCGTCTGGCATTGAGACAATGCGTGCATGGATTGATCTCTCAGGTATCAAAGACTGTGGAACTTGATTTTTATACCGAACCATCACATCATTATTATAACAGCGGCGATCACAGATTATTTTCTCTGAATTACTTATAGATATATGTCTGAAAGCATCATAATTTTTTCCACTAATCTCTTGACATCTAATATGGCGTATGATAGCTTATTGACACGTGTAATATATTATTCGTGTTAATAATAATTGAACATAGGTAAAGGGGGTTTCTCATGTATTTCGAGACCGCTGGTATCGAAGTTGCTCCCTGGATCCCTCCTCTTGTTGCACTCGTTGTCTCTTTCTTTACATCCATGGGTGGGGTTTCAG
>JALHSV010000424.1 GCA_022865525.1 Thermodesulfovibrionales bacterium | reverse complement strand
CGGGTAGAGGCCCATCGCACCATACCCGATGTAAACGAGCGGCCGAATGTAGCATTCCTTTATTTTGTTGACTTTGACTGTACCGATAATGGCATCCCTGATCTCTTTCTTTGTGTATGGCATGTCCAGGAGGAAAATATGCGCTGAACTGAAGAGCCTGTCGATATGTTCATCAAGCCTGAAGACAGCCGGACCGCTCCGCGTCTCGTAGCACCGGATTCCCTCGAAAACTCCGAGGCCATAGTGCAGGGTGTGGGTAAGGACGTGAATGGTTGCCTTGTCCCAGTCAACAAACTTTCCATCCATCCAGATCTTTTCGGTCTTCGGTATCATGAGGTACTATTTATACCAATATCAGGGCGTGCTTGTCAATTACATCCGAATGAGCTGTGGTACAATTCCTCTGGACAACTAAATGGACCAAAAAGATTACTATAAGATTCTCGGTGTAAGTGCGGATGCGTCTGCTGACGAGATTAAGAAGACTTACCGGAAGTTGGCATTTCAATATCATCCGGACAGAAACCCTGGTAACGAGGACATGATGAAGGAGCTCAATGAGGCTTACGCAGTCCTGTCAGACCAGCAGAAGAGAAGAGAGTATGATTCGTATAGGCAGAGTTACGGTTACTTCGCAAGAGACCGGTTTCGGCAGACCTATACAGAACAGGATATCTTTAGAGATTCTGATATCAATCGTGTCTTTGAGGAGCTGAGCAGGGCATTCGGCTTCAGCAGCCCCGAGGATATTTTCAGCCGCAAGAACTTCTACGGAGACCAATTCAGAACGTTTCAATTCAGAGGCCCTGGTTTTACCGGAAGAGGGTTTTTCTTCTTTGGACCAATGTCAAAGACTTACCAGGACATGATGAGGGCATCCCAGCATCAAACGAAGGAAGTACCCACCTATCGGCCTTCACTCGTTTCAAGAATACTCCTTAAGGGATTGCAGGCATTTCAGAAACATGTTGCAAAGAAATATGGATTAGCATTACCGGAGAGAGGGGAAGATATCGAGGATCAGATCAAAATCACTCCTGAGCTTGCATCAGCCGGCGGCAAGGGTCGCTATCACTATGCGAAACCTGATAATCCCCGCGATCTCTTTATCAAGATACCGCCGGGGATCAAGGAAGGTCAGAAGATAAGACTAAAAGGCCTGGGCAAAGACGGAAATAATGGCGGTGAGACCGGTGATCTCTATCTCAAAGTGAAAATCGGCATTTCGTTTTTTGAAAGAATAAGAAATGTTTTCATGAAATAGGGCTCTAATGGAAATGCCAGAGCGTATTGTCGATATTGTTACCACGCGGAATCAAGCTTTATGAAACCTGAAAATTCGGTACGTCTCAATATCTCATCCGCCCGTCTGCGTTTGATAAGCTTTCTCCGTACAGCTTTTACCAAGATGCCGACAGTACCTGTCAGTCTTACCCCTAAAAGTTCTGCCTCTCTTCTTGCGGCTTTGTCGTCACAGGCAAAGACCAGGTCTCTGGACTTTGCAGCGGCGATCGCCGATGCCTCTCCAAAACCGAGCGATACGCATAGTGATTCGAACAAGTTCTTTTCTTCGATGCTGTCAAGCGTTATTTCCCTGAGCCAGCCTTCCCTGACCGCTTCTCTTATATTTGCGAGCTTGCGGTGTCCTTTAATAATCCCTCTGATGTTTTCAGCCATGACCAGATCGGTAATATATGAAGTGTTCGCGTAGAGATGTTTTATCACATAAAAGGAATCGGACAATGCAAAATTGGTGAGAACACAATTGTCAAATATAATCTCAGGCATTCACCGCATCCCGTGCGATCTCATGAGGTTCTTGCATTCTGAGCGGTATGTTCCTTTCTTTCAGATAAGAGCGAGCGCTTACGATATCGACACCCAGAGTTTCCGCAAGTTTGCCGAGACTTATAAAACCCTCCTTATATGCTTCGAGTGCAATATGTTTCCTGTGTTCGATTGAGTCTTTTTTTTCATATGCGGTATCCACCGCACCTCTGTCTATCTCGCCAAGAGTTCTGCCTTCTTTTTTTGAAGAAGATTTCAGTCTCCTATGCTGGTCATCCGTAAGCATAATATTCGTTCTTTTCATGCCTCCTCCTATATGTGTAAGTATATGTGTATTATATTATCTCAGGCTATTGTGCCAAAGTCAATATATCGACTTGCCTCAATGACCAGGATTTTTCGTAAGAGGTGTACTGCTAAGTAAATAGACCTGACATTCTGCCCCACCGTAATCACAAAAAGAGGCAAATCTGTCCCGTAACATATCGTGGATTCCTCTGTTCACTGAGAATATCGGATTCCGGACCATTTCCGTCGTCTCTCATGTTCTCACAGGAGTGCGCAAAAGCATCATTTCCTGATATATGTTCAATTCCCATTCAAGCAAACAACGCAGGCGCAGATCAGGGTGTTTCTTT
>JALHSV010000048.1 GCA_022865525.1 Thermodesulfovibrionales bacterium | reverse complement strand
GAATTACAGATGTCTCGCGATACGCCCTTTCTGCTCAATAATTTCATACATGAATTTCTCAGGCTTTCTTCCAAAACAGGTCCCCAGGCTCTCGAATATCGCAATCTCACTTACGTTCACTTCTCTCCGCTTTATGACTTCCGCAGTTGACTGGTAGTAAATCCTGCTGCCGTCAACATTCACAACCGTGTTCCCGGTTTTCCCGTCTAATAGGAGAAAGACTGCTGCAGCGCCTGTCTTATACCCGAAATTGACATCACGCGCGGAGGAATGGCCTGCACGCACCAGATGACCGGGTGTCACTTCCCGCACCTCTGGCGCTTCATACACGCCAGGGGCAAACATGCCTGTCTTCTGCATGAATTCCTTCACTGCCGGATCAGTGTTGAGCCTCTTTTCAAGCTGCTGCCGTACATATTTCCCCGCACCTGTCAGTTTCCGGTGACCGAATGCATCAGGCGGGATGGATTCATCATACAGCATCTCGCCGTTGACGTTCTTGATTCCCTCTGCAACGACAATGATATATGTTCCTGCTTTGACATCGCTCCTTTCAATTCTCGCAAAATAAGTAATCTTCATATGCTCGTAAAGCACATCAAAATCAACCGGTATCTCTGGTATTAAGATAGCATCAGCCTCTGCTCCGATGCCGCCACGAAAAGCCGTATGCCCAACATACCTGCCAAATACCTCTATGACAAGAATCCGGTTATGGCTCATTCCCGTTGTCTTCAGTTCCCTTGCGAAAACCGCAATCCTGTTAATGGCTGAATCACCGCCCACACTGTAGGACTGAAGGTCAAGATCCATCGTCTTCGGGACATGGACACAGGGGATACCCTGGGATGAGAGGTCAACCACGACACTTCCGGTATCATCACCGCCGCTTATCACGAGGGCATCGATGTGAAATTTTTTCAGCCCATCCTTTATCCGTTCATATTTATGCGGATCTGCGATCTTGCTTATTTTTACCCGTGAATGCCCTGCTTCAGAGCCTGCAAGGGACGCTTCTATTTTGCTTACCCGCTCTGCATTGAGAAATACAACTTCATCCATCTTGATCAGGTTATAAAGACCTGCATAGCCATGGGGGATAACAACTGATTCAATCCCTAAAGCATATGCCTCTCTCGCCACTCCTTTAATGACTGCATTAAGACCTCCGCAATCTCCTCCGCTCGTTATAACACCGATTCTCTTAATAGTAGGCATATCCATCCCTCCTCATGTTGGGTTTATCTGATATATATATATGTATCATTACAAATAATTGCTGATATTTTATCGATTTTACGTAATCCTTGCAATGCATCCGCAAAAAAAAGAAATAGAAAATTTGCATTTACAATTTTTTTTTGTTATACTGTTCCCCACCAAGGCCTCATGTATTGGGTATATGGGTGAGGGCTCATGACTCACTGTCCGATACAGAGGCTCTTTTATACTGTATTACGATTATCCTATGCAGCGTTTGAACGTACATCAATTAATCAGACACCTTTTACAAAATTCCAAAATACCAATGCGCACATACTCATGATCATTGAAGATGTCATAGATTTTCTCAGAAAAGTGCCCCCTTTTCAGTTCCTTGATGACAGCACCATTAAGGATATAATCAGCGACGCCTCGATGGAATTCTACCCAAAAGGGACCTTTATCCAGTATCAAGGCGGTGCGGCACCCGATTTTGTTTACGTCATTAAAAAGGGAGCCGTGAAAGTCTTTATCAAGAATGAAAGTGACGAGATATTTATTGATTACCGGGGGGAAGGGGATTTAATCGGGTATTTGCTGCTATTTGGAGGGACGAAAGCCCGAGCGAATGTTGTGACAATTGACGATACCATCTGTTACCTCATCAAGCGTGCAACAATACAAAACCTCCTGCATACGAATCCTGCGGTCAGGGAATATTTCAATAAATCTTTTCTCACCATATATCTGGATAAGACATTCAAAGAAATTCAGAATAAAAATTTAGTTTACAGTGGTGGAGATAAAATGCTGTTCACCATGCCTGTTGGTGAAATTGCGTCGAAGGATATCATTAAGGCTTCTGAAAATATATCAATTCAGGAGGCGGCTGAGATAATGTCCAATTACAGGATCAGCTGCCTCATCCTCATTGATGCCCAGGGTATTCCCTCCGGCATTATCACGGACAGGGATCTCAGGGACAAGGTGGTTGCAAAAGGCAAAAATTGTCAGCATCCGGTCACGGACATTATGAGTGTGCCCAATGTGAGGTCAGATGCAAAGGAAT
>JALHSV010000423.1 GCA_022865525.1 Thermodesulfovibrionales bacterium | reverse complement strand
TCTTTGATGATTGCTGCACCGGTCGGTGTCGTCAGTTCTGCATGGACGTGGTGAGAATACACAGGGACGTTCTTCAGTATTTCCGCCGTTGCCGGTGCGGGTACGGGAAGAATACCTGTCTCTGTCCTTGCAAAACCGCTTCCAAGATTTAGAGGAGAGGAAAAAATCCTTTTCACTCCGAGCAGATTCAATCCGATAATTGTTCCGAAAACATCGATCATACAGTCAACCGCACCAAGTTCGTGGAGATGGACCGTCTGAAAATTCCCACCGTGGACTTTTGCTTCAGCCGCAAAGATTGTTTTGAAAACCGACAGTCCTTTCTGCTTCATATCCTGAGGAAGTGCGGAATCCTGAATGATCTTCCGGACATCTTTCCACGTTTTTCCAGCCTGAACTTCATGCCCCGGTTTGATCACAACAGACACTTTGCATGCCTTTAGATGACCGCGGTCTACCATTTTCAGGGAAAGGCGATACCCGGTGACCGGGAGTTTCTTCAGTTCCCTTTCCAATGCCTTCAACGGCACTCCTGCATCAACGATGGCACCGAGACACATGTCACCGCTGATTCCTGAGAAACAGTCAAAATAGGCTACTTTCACGCTCTGTCTTTCCTATCTGATTTTCCCGAGCTTTTCAGCCAGATGAATAGTTTCGTTCAAAAGGTTTTCCACTTCTTCCAGCCCCCTGTCCCAGAATTGTTTATCTGTAATGTCAATCCCGAGCCTCAGGAAAATATTTTTCGGGGAATCGGATAACCCTGCTGATAAAAATTCCTTTACTTTTCCGATAAAACGGGGATCTTCTTTTGCAGAGTTCTGGAGGGATTTTGAGATCAAAAGACCACTCGCATAGGAATACACATAGAAAAAACTCCTGATATGGCCCCAGTATATCCACCAGTTATCCGAGCCGGGCGACTGCTCTACGGAGTCACCCATATAGGATGCCATGTGCTTCCGGAAAAGCTTTCCGATGTCTTCCTTTGACAGGTACCCTTTCTGCCTGAACTGATCGTGCAGTTCCTGCTCGAATCTGTAGCATGCCACCTGCCTGAATATCGTGGATACTTCATCATTCAGTCTCATCATCATGATTGAGAGACGCAGCTCATCATCAGCCTTTCTCACGATCTCCTGGAGAACAAAATCTTCCATGAATGTGCTGGCAACTTCAGCAGTCGATATGGGCGTTCCAAAATTCAGGGAATTCTGTTTCCCTCTTATCAGTTCATTATTGATCCCGTGACCAAGTTCATGAGCAAGTGTCAGGACATCATTCAGTCTGTTTGTATGGTTCAGGAGAATATAGGTGGGCTGGGAAATCAGATTATGAGCGCAGAATGCGCCTCCAGATTTCCCCTTTTTTGGATAGACATCGAATTGTCCATTGTGTATAAATCCATCAAGAATACGGGCAAACATCTGATCGAGATTCCTGAAAACCTTCATGATGAGTTTCAAAGAATCTTGATAAGAATATTTTCTGCTGATCGTGCCGTATTCCACATTTCTCTCATGGTATCGTAATTTTCTGACTTTCAGGAGACGCGCCTTCAGGGCGTAAAATCTTGATGGGATGTCAAATCGTTCAGAAACCGTCTTGATCAGGGTATCCACAATTTCCGGGTCTATATCATCACTGATGTGCCGCGCCAGCTCCGGTCGTGAAAGACCGCGGAGTTCATCATCCACTTTTTTGCTTGCAAAGACGGAATTGATCTCTGCCTCGGCAACGTCGACGTGCTTTTTCAGAATGTCATTGAATGCCTTTGCCGCAGAATCGCGCACCTTCTTCTGCCTGCTGTTCATGAGACTCGCTATCTCGGAAAAGGGTTTCATTCCTCTCTTTCTGTTTTCAGAGATGACAGACCGTTCCTCCTTTGCAAGAAAACTCGACGTCATCTTCACCCAGTTTGCATAGGAACTCGGTGACTTGAGATTCATGATTTTTTCTTCGGGTTCACTGAGAAGGTATTTCGATTCTGCAAACAGCCGCTCCAGGTAGTGCCGGTATTCTTTCAGCCCGGGATACTGAATGAACTTCTTCTGGAGTCTCGCGGGAATTTTGGCAATCCGGAGATAGAAAAACTGGATATCATTTTGAATCTTTTT
>JALHSV010000422.1 GCA_022865525.1 Thermodesulfovibrionales bacterium | reverse complement strand
ATACTCACGCTGAATTGTCAGGGTACAGGTTGGACAGAGGCTCAAAACTGCCTCGACATTCAGCCTGCTGAACAGTTGGACATTCTTTCTGGCAACCTCTCTTGCCTCTTCCTCAAGACCAAGAGTTCGCAAAGGGGCCCCACAGCACGCTTCAGTTGCCGGAAGTATAACCTCGTAGCCAAGTGTGTGCAATACATTAATCAGGGATTCACCGAGGTTCGGATAGATGAAGTTGACCATGCATCCGGTAAACACGGCTACCCTCCCTTTTTTGGGTGAGACAGAAACAACCATTACGTTGTCTCTGAGATAGCGGTCGGGCAGCTCAAGCTGAAAGGGAATAACCCCCTTTTTCAAAAGGTATGGCATGAAAATATGTTGTGTCATTCCAAGCAGCGTGAAGCTCAGTTTGGGTCTCTTTACTGAGAAGTTAATCAGGTGACGGATTAACCTTCTCTTCTTGTCATCGCTTTTCAGGATAGTTCTGCCGTGATAGATGATTTCTTTTATATCAACTCCTGGCGGACACAGGCCAGAGCATGCACCACACAGAGTGCAGCTGAAAATACGGTCCTGTAAGGCTGGAGAAGGAGTAAGTGTTCCAGAAGCAAGCCCCAGGAGAAGCGCAAGCCTTCCCCTTGCACCCATGGCCTCTGTAGAAACCTCGTCATAGGTTGGACAGAAGGCTTTGCAACTTCCACATCGGACACATTTTGAGAGTTCTTTCAGGTAATGAGTGTTTTCCATACTCAGGTGTTATTTTTTAATACCCGGTTCATGCTGCCGCTCTGATAGCCGTCAAGGTCAAGCGCTATGAATGCATAACCGAGAGATTTGAGCGTTGCAGAAATTGCATCTCTTTTCCCATGGTCCAGAACCAGATCAATGTCTTCTTTTCTGACTTCTATCCGTGCAACAGAGCCATGGTCCCGCACCCTGAGTTCATTAAATCCAAGGGACTTCAGGAAATTTTCTGCCATTTCGACACGGTTTAAAGCCTCTTTTGTGATCCGCCTGCCGTAAGGGAACCGTGTAGCAAGGCAAGACGATGAAGGTTTATCCCATGTTGAAAGGCCTAATTGTTGAGAAAGCTCCCTGACTTCACCTTTTGAGAGATCAGCTTCTATAAGGGGACTCCTGACATGGTATTGCTGTGCTGCCTTGCTGCCGGGCCTAAAGTCATTGATGTCATCCAGAGTACTTCCATCAAGAATGAATCTGTATCCTTCTGTTAGGGCAAGAGCTTGAAGTTCCTTATACAATGCATCCTTACAGAAAAAACACCTCTCAGGTGTATTACTGACAAAGTCATCTGTTAAAAGTATGTGTGTTTTGAAAATTCTATGCTGTATGCCGAGCTCTTCAGCTATCCCCTGCGCAGTCAGGACATCCCTGTACGGAATGAGTTCTGAAGATGCAGTTACAGAAAGAGCAGTTACACCCGAAACCTGAATAGCTTTCAGAAGAAATGTGCTGTCAACCCCGCCTGAGTAAGCAAGGAGAACGCTCTGCATTGCTTTCAGTGTAGCTAAGAGATTTTGGAATTTTTTGTTTTTCATGGTTTCATGATAGGTAGTTATTAAACAAACTGTGGGGCATGAGAAATGTCATTCTGGCTTTTCCAGAATCTTTCTGAATCAAAGAAGGATTCCTGACAGGCAGGAATGACAGATAAGACAGAAATGTTTATTCCGGAGCCAAGCTTCGAGGTTCCCCCTCCTCCTTACAAAACCGTGACTTCATAATTTTCCTGATGCAAACTGCGGTTCTCCCGTATCGTTACCTTTACACTGTACCTGTTTTCTATATCCTCTATCCCCGCACGCTCTTCGTCTGACAGAAGGTCGGCAACAGAGGGGTGTGCTGTAACAATGATCCTTTCCCCGCCGTGTTTGGCGAGCCTCGTTACTTTTCTGAATATTTCATAACAGAGTGTTCTTGGCGACCTGACAAATGCTTTGCCCTCACAGTAAGGACATGAATCGCAGAGAGTTCTGCCGAGGCTCTCCCGGACTCTTTTCCTTGTCATCTGGATGAGGCCGAGTTCAGAGATGTGGGAGATGGTATTCTTAGCCCGGTCTTTTTTCATTGCCTCGGTAAAAGCATTGAATACCCTGTCCCTGTTTTCATATTTCTCCATATCGATGAAGTCAACGATAATGATCCCGCCGAGGTTGCGGAGCCGGATCTGGTAAGCGATTTCCTTCAGCGCCTCAAGATTGGTCTTCAAGATCGTATCTTCAAGTTCCTCCTTGCCGACAAACTTCCCGGTGTTCACATCAATGACCGTCATGGCCTCTGTCTGTTCAATGACAATGTATCCGCCGGATTTCAGCCAGACTTTTCTCCCAAGAGCCCTTGATATGTCGATTTCAATACCGAATGCATCGAATATCGGTTCAATGCCTTCATACAGTTCTATCTCACCGAGGAGCTTCTCGAAGTATGTCCGCACAAAATCCTTGATGCGTTCATACTCTTCTCCAGAATCAACCACAAGCCGTTTGACATCCTGTACCATTAGGTCTCTTACACTCCTGAAGACAAGGTCAAGATCACTGTAAAGCATCGTTGGTGCAGATACCCGTTCCTTTTTCTTCTGGACGGTTTCCCATAACAGGAGGAGGAATTCAAGGTCTTTTTTAAGATCTTCTTCGCCGGAAGCCTCGCTTGCTGTTCTTATGATCAGTCCATACCCCTTCGGTTTCAAATCTTCAACGATAGCTCTCAACCGGGTTCTTTCGGATTCATCAGAGATTCTCCTTGATATGCCGATATGCTCGACATTCGGCATGAGTACAAGATATCTGCCCGGGATGGTTACATAGGACGTGATCCGCGCTCCCTTACCGCCGATAGGGTCTTTTGACACCTGGACAAGAATCTCTTGCCCTTCCTGAATAAGCTCTTCTATGGTGAGGTCAGGCCTTCCCTGCTTTGAGACCACCTCGATAGAGTTGATCTTTTCTTCTTCCTCAAGAAAAGGAGCAAATTCTTCCAGCTCTGAATGAATATCGGTTACATACAGGAAAGCAGCCTTTTCAAGACCTATGTCGATAAAGGCAGACTGCATGCCAGGCAGTATTTTTACAACCTTCCCTTTGTAAATATTGCCGACCAGGCTTGCGTCACGCTTTCTCTCGACGTAGCATTCAACAACCTGACCACCTTCGAGAAGGCCAACCCTGACTTCATCCCGAGTTACATTAATTAGTATTTCGCTGTCCATTGCAAACTCCGTTCAATTGGCTTCACCCAACCGCCATTCCATCCATAGAGCGCTACCCTTGTTATATCGAGTTCCTCCAGAGGCTTGTCAAATAAGAGAGGAATAAGTTCACCAAGCCTTACCTTGGAATCTCCCTGATCCATAACCAGCAATGAAACCGAATCTTCGTCAAGCATGGTCACTTCTTCAACCATGTTCCTGATATTTATTGTACCTTTTTCCCTGGCAACAAGCAGCTCTTTTTTTGATAAAAACCTGTGCACAGGGGAAATATCAACATCATTTATTTCGTACTCATATCTGTAGATAAAAGCATTGAGCGAAGGATACCCTGCAGGGATGACTGACATGTCGTTAACGGAGATGGCATCCGGCAGCATTTCGTTCAATTTTTTCTTGTTCATGACCAAATCAAAAGGTGGTGTGATTTCCATGTCAAAGTATTCTCTCAGACCTGCGACCCCCACTCCAAGGGGAGGGCCGAATGATATTTTAGGAGACGGATGAAATCCTTTGGAGAATTCGAGGGGAAACCCGGCTCTCCTCATTGCCCGGTGAAACAGGGTAATAAGTTCAAGATGCGAGAGATGTCTCAATCCACTGGTCTTTGAAAATTCCACGCGTATTCTGACCGGATTGAACGGTTTTGTGTGAAGGATAACAGGCGAAAACTCGTCAGCAGTCTGTGTTTGCCTCCCGACTGTCGACTGCTGACTATCGATTGATTTGTTACAATCGAGTCCGCAATTATGGCAGGTTTTCCTGCAATCAGTTGAGATATCTCCTGAGAGGGCTTTCTGATATTCTCTCCACAGGAACTCTTTCGATATGCCTACGTCTATTGTATCCCAGGGCAAACTATCAGCAAAGCTAAAGGATTTCTGTGCTAAAGCAGTTACATCTGTTCCTGTAAGACGCATTGCTTGTTCCCATTTTCTGAAATCAAAAACCTCGGTCCAGCCGTCAAGTCTGCATCCTAATGACCACGCTTTTTCGATGAGTGGAGCAATCCTTGCATCACTACGGGAGAAAGCAGCCTCCAGAAGGCTCATCTTTATGTCGTGTCCTTTTACCTTGAACCCCTTCCTGACGAGCTTGTCTTTTATATAGTTCTTTTTCTCCTGAAGCGCATCAGAAGGGTGTTGTCCATACCATTGAAAGGGGGTATGGGCCTTGGGAATGAATGGAGAAACACCGATACTGATATTGACAAATCGTTTCGTATACTGCTTCGCGGTCTTCAAGGCCTTCAAAGCCATGGTGAGGATTCCTTCAATGTCTTCGTCTGTTTCTGTCGGGAGCCCTATCATAAAATACAGCTTGAGATTGAGCCATCCTTCTTCGAAGAGAATTTTCAGAGACTGTTCATAATCGCCGTCAGAGAAGTCTTTATTGATTACTTTCCTCAGCCTTTCAGTGCCGGCCTCCGGCGCAATGGTAAACCCGGTCTTTCTGACCGTACGTATCTCCTTCAGAAGGGCGGTATTTATTGCTGTTACCCTGAGCGAAGGAAGAGAGAGAGCAATCCGGTCTTTTTTGAATTTCTTATTAAAATCCCTTACAACGTTCAAGAGGCAGCTGTAATCTCCGGCGCTGAGAGACGTGAAAGCAACCTCCTCATATCCGGTATTTCTCAGAGCAGTTTCTGCAAGGGCTAAGGCATTGTGAGGACTTCTTTCCCGGACAGGCCGGTAAATCATTCCTGCCTGACAGAACCTGCACCCCATCGAGCAACCTCTTGAGACCTCAATGTTAATCCTGTCGTGGACAATTGCGGTAAAGGGGACGATAGGCTTATCCGGATATGGTGCGTTATCGAGAGACGAAAGGATTCGTCTTTTGACACTCCTTTTCCTCCATTGATCAAATCCCCCCTTACCCCCCTTTTCTTTCGCCTCGGCGAATCCGCCTGGGTGCGGAAAAGGGGGGATGGGGGGATTATATGGTACGTATATGCCTTCAATCTGAGAAAGAGATTGAAGAAGCGATTCCTTCTTACCGTCTCCGTCATTTTTCCATCGATAATAGGTTTCTATAATTTCCTTAACTGCTTCCTCACCATCTCCAATCAGAAAGGCATCAATAAAAGGAGACATCGGCATCGGGTTAACTGAGCAGGGTCCTCCGGCGATAACCAGAGGATAACGAAATGAGGGTGAACTCAGACGCTCTTCTGACGTAACAGGGATGCCACCCATGGAGAGCATATTCAGTACGGTTGTATAAGAAAGTTCATATTGCAGACTGAATCCTACAATATCAAAATCCCTGAGAGGCCGTCTTGATTCGAGGGAAGAAAGCAGGATACCCTTTGCCTTGATTTCTGCTTCAAGGTCAACCCATGGAGAAAAGACCCGTTCTGCTGATGCAAAAGGAAGGTCGTTTATTATCATATACAGAATCTTGAGCCCGAGGTGGGACATCCCGATTTCATAGATATCGGGAAAAACAAGGGCTACTTTGACGGGTTTATCAGAATAAACAGCATTTATTTCATTATTTATGTACCGGCTTGGCTTCTGGAGAAAAGATAAATTCACGCATTAAGAATACCATGAATGCTTACAATATTGTTTGGTGCATTCTTTTTCAGGGCGCGACCAAATGCATGTATCCGAATGAAGAAAAAAGTGTGTAATGCCTTTATCTTAGAGAATTTTCTTGACGGGGATGCAGTCCTATAGTATAAGTAGTAAATATAGGCTCGTGTTTTTATGAACTGTCGTTGAAATTCTTCAAATAACTGAAAAGGAGGGATGTCATGTTCAAGGAATTTAAGGAGTTTGCCATGCGTGGCAATGTCCTCGATATGGCTGTTGGTATTGTAATCGGAGCTTCTTTCGGGGCTATCGTTACTTCATTCGTTGCGGATGTCATCATGCCGCCCATCGGGCTTCTTCTCGGTAACATTGATTTTTCCAGTCTCTTCATCATTCTTAAGGAGGGCAAGGTCCCCGGGCCATATGAATCTCTCGCAACTGCGAAGGCTGCCGGGGCAGTTACCGTTAATTATGGTGTTTTCCTGAATACGATTATCAGTTTTTTGATTGTTGCCTTTGCCATATTTCTTCTCATAAGGAACGTCAACAAGCTGAAGAGAGAGCAGGAAGCTCCTCCGGCAGCACCAACAACAAAGGAATGTCCTTTCTGCCTCTCTGCTATTCCCATTAAGGCGGTGAAGTGCGCGCACTGT
>JALHSV010000421.1 GCA_022865525.1 Thermodesulfovibrionales bacterium | reverse complement strand
TACAAGGAGCGGTAGCGTTTTGAGGAGATAAAGGCACTGGCAGCCATCGCATTTTGACCGATGTTCTGGCTGGAGAAAATCAAGGAGCATATTGTCGGAAGCCTGAGTATAAATAGGCAAGATTTTGAATATACTCCTTTTAAAGAAAAAGGCGGAATCGGAAAAGCCTATCAGCTTTTCGGCGAGGGCTTGTGGCCGTTGCTGGATGAATTGAATGAGGTGCTGGCGGCGTGAGAATGCAGAATCATGTAGGGGCAGACCAGCGTGTCCGCCCTGATGAGAAGAATAATAATTATGAAAATTCAAATGAATATACACAAAACAGGGCGAACACACAGGTTAGCCCTACAGAAAAGCCGGATCAAGTTTCAGTTTTTGTTTGATTAAAATAATCCTTATTGATATAATTTAAGTGTCATTATAAGTACTGAAAGGAGTGCTATCATGAATACAGTTCCAGCGCAGGAAATAAAAAGGAGGGGGATTTCCATTGTTGATGAAATCCTGAAAGATGGGGCCGTCCATGTGATTAAAAACAACCAGCCTTGTTATGTGGTGCTGACCGAGAAACGGTATCAGGAGCTGCTGGCAGCAGAAGACGAGGCGTTAATAGCACGTGTGCGGGCGTCTCTTGAGGACATAAAGGCAGGCCGTGTGCGTAGATTTAAGAGTGCAAAAGCTTTGATGAAGGCAATCGATCAGGAAAAAGAGTAGTGCACGCCATCATCACTCCGAAACAGTTCCTCCGCCAAGCCCACAAATTCTTCAAGAAACACCCTCACCTTAAATCCCGTTTTGCGAAGATCGTTGATGATCTCTGCAGTGATCCTTTCCAGCCTCACCTCGAACTCCATCCGTTAGGCGGCAAACTCAAAGGATGCCATGCCGTAAGCCTCACCGACAACTATCGCATTATATTAACTCTCATGCTGACTGACAAGGAGATAATCCTGCTCGATATCGGCAGACGTCCCATCGTTTCAAGATTAATCAAAATAATAAAAAGGGCGTGATGAATCACGCCCCTATGCTTGGTGGTATTGTGCGTTCTTTTAAGGCGAGATGTACATATATGATCAACCAAATCCGAAACACCTCTGGTATTCCGGTCTGGCAAAAAAATCATTACGAACATATTATCTGGGACGAAAAGGAATTAAATCAGATCAGGGAATACATTGTGAACAATCCGATACAATGGGAACCGGATACCGAAAACCCACAAAATATAAAAGAGAAAGAAATCAGAAATGCCTGACGGGGAAGTATCAATTATTCAAAAACGTAGAAACGTAGAAACTGCTGTAATGTTCTTAGAGTTGATGGATACCTGTTTCATGATGATAATATTTTCCATTATTCCAGTACATTTGAATACTCACTGCATGAGCGCTGTGTTATTCAACAAAACTTGAATAACTATCTAATTTCAGGTATGCTATTCAAGTAAACTTGAATAGGAGTTATCGTGACAAACAGAAGCGGAAAGATGATTTCACAGCCTGGGGGTTATAAGGCGTTTGTTCCGGAGAAGTTGCCGCCCGGTCCGCCTTTGCGGATTGAAGGCGCCCTCCAGAACCTCCTTTCACAGGCTGACATTGCCTTGGCGCGGCTGGACGGTATGGGCTATTTCCTGCCGAATGCCGATCTCTTCATCGCTATGTATGTGAAGAAGGAAGCCCTGTTCAGCTCACAGATCGAAGGCACGCAGGCGTCGCTTGAGGATATCTTCGAATATGAGAGCGGGGATAAGCCGGAGAATATCAATGATGTTGCAGAGGTCATCAATTACATCGGGGCGCTTAATTATGGTATAGACCGTCTGAAGACACTTCCCATGAGCCTTCGGCTGATCAAAGAGATCCATGGTGTGCTCATGCAGGGAACGCGTGGAGGGAACAAAACGCCGGGTGAATTCAGGAAAACGCAAAACTGGATTGGTCCTCCAGGAAGTACGTTGAAAGACGCGCGCTATATTCCGCCTCCGCCCCAGGATGTGCTGAAGGCGATGGGTGATCTTGAACAGTATATCCACAAGGGAAGGAAACTGCCTGTGCTTATAGACTGCGGGTTGGTCCATTATCAGTTTGAATCGATTCATCCCTTTCTTGATGGCAATGGCAGGGTGGGCCGCCTTCTTATAACCTTTTATCTCTATTTCAGGGAAGTCCTTCACCGTCCGCTGTTATACCTCAGTTATTATTTCAAAAAGAATCGCCAGGAATACTATGACCGTCTTAATATGGTACGTGATAAGGGAGATTATGAACAGTGGATTGCCTTCTTCCTGAAAGGCGTTGTGGAGACTGCAGATTCCGCAGTCGAAACAGCGCGAAAGATACTTGAACTGCAGACGAAACATCGTGAGATGCTCTGGAAAAAGAAACTGTCGTCCCCCCTTGCCGTCGGCATCCTGGAGCGATTGTTTCAAAAACCTTATGTCTCGGTTAATGACGTTGCAAAAGAATTTTCAATATCTTTCCAGGCAGCATCGAACCTTGTTTCTCAACTTGAAGGCGCAGGTATTCTTCATGAGATTACAGGGAAAAAACGTGACAAGCGTTTTATCCACGCGGAGTATATAACGATTCTTTCTGAAGGGATCGGATTATGAGCTCTGCTGCTATTGTTCAAAAGCTCTGGAACTACTGCAACGTCCTCCGTGACGACGGGATCAGTCATGCAATCTGCGGAATCATCATGGGTGAAAACCTACAAGGATGGGCAATTGATCATAAAGAGCTGATCTACATAAAAAATCACACTATCCCCTGTCTGAGGATATCATGAAGGTGGATCATGCCGAGCGGTTTTCCATTCTCATCAGGTACAACGAGGGCGGTTATCGAAAAACTCTCCATGATTGATAATGCCTTTGCTGCGAGTTCATCTCCGGAAATTGATTTAGGTTTTTTTGTCATGACCTGTTGTGCGGGGAGATCAAAGAGCTTTCCTCCCCATCTTTCCAATCCTCTGCGCACGTCCCCGTCTGTGAGTACACCGGTTATTTTCCCTTTCGCATCAACTACCACAGCATGACCGAGTCTTTTTGATGACATCTCTATGACTGCCCTGGACATCGGCGTATCAAGGGATATTAAAGGTAGATGGTCTCCGGAATGCATGAGGTCTTCAACTTTGATAAAGAATTTCTTCCCGATGCTGCCCCCTGGATGGAACAGGGCAAAGTCTTTTTCGTTCAGACCTTTCTTGATAAGAAGAGAAACAGCGATAGCATCGCCCATTGCCATGGTTGCTGTTGTTGATGCAGTAGGCACAATTCCCATCGGGCAGGCCTCTTCCTTCACAGAAATATCCAATGCCACATCCGATGCCTTAGCAAGGGTAGAGTTCACATTCCCGGTCATTGATATCAGTTTGACCCGGAACCTTTTCAGAAACGGGATAAGGCCGACGAGTTCTTCTGTCTCCCCGCTCTTCGATATCGCGATGATGACATCCCGTTCGGTAATCATCCCGAGGTCTCCATGGCTTGCCTCGGCAGGGTGGAGAAAAAAGGCGGGTGTTCCGGTAGAAGCAAGGGTTGCTGCTATTTTTTTCCCGACAAGCCCGGACTTTCCCATTCCGGATACAACAACCCTTCCTTTGATTTCGTGTATGATATCCACTGCTTTTTCAAAATCACTGTTGAGTCTTGCTGCGAGGGCGTGTAAAGCTTCTGCCTCTGTCTCCAGGACTTTCTTCGCAACATCGATGATACTGTCGCGGGAACTGATCTGCTTACACTTTCTTGTTTTAGTCTTTTTCATTCAGAAAATCTCCCCTAACCCCTCTTTACCAAAGAGGGGTATTATCCCTCCCGTTAGCAAAGGGAGGTTAGGAGGGATTTTATAAAATAATGTTGTCATTATTATGAGACTCTTATTAATTCATCAAGATCCCTGCATGTCTTTAACAATTTCCCCAATGCATCCAGTCGTATCATATTCGGGCCATCGCATAAGGCCTTATCAGGATCAGGATGAACCTCGATGAAGAGACCGTCCACCCCGACTGATACCGCTGCCCGTGCGAGCGGTTCAGCGAATTCCCTCTGGCCGCCTGAACTCTTCCCCATCCCTCCCGGGAGCTGGAGACTGTGGGTAACATCAAATATCACCGGATGTCCAAAAGACCGCATGATGGGGAACCCGCGGAAATCCACGACAAGGTTATTATATCCGAAAGAGGAGCCGCGTTCAGTTATGAAGATGTTCTGATTGCCGGTAGATGTAAATTTATCAATGATGTTCTTTACGTCCCATGGGCCAAGGAACTGTCCTTTTTTTATATTCACCGGTTTGCCGGTGTTCGATGCAGCAAGAATCAAATCTGTCTGCCTGCACAGGAAAGCAGGTATCTGCAGGGCATCAAGGACTTCCGAGGCAGGCTTCACTTCCTCGACAGAATGAATGTCTGATATGAGCGGTACATGGAGCCTGCTCCTGAGGTCGGAGAGAATTCTCAACCCCATGTCTACTCCGGGACCTCTGAATGAAGAGAGCGACGTCCTGTTCGCCTTGTCGTAGGAACTTTTAAACAGGAGAGAAAGGCCTATGGTACTGCAGATTTCCTTCAGTTTTTCTGCAGTATGAAAAACCATATCTGCATTCTCTATAACACATGGCCCGGCAATAATACATAAGGGATTATTCCCCCCGAGCTTTATATCTGCTATCGTTATTTCCCCTGTCAATCCCTAAATGCCTCTGCGCTTCTCTTCGTCCTCTATTTCCAGAGAGGGGAAGAGGGATCTCTTTTCCCTTACTGATGCTTCGATAAAGGCCCTGAAAAGGGGATGCGGATCTGTCGGACGAGATTTGAATTCAGGATGGAACTGGCATCCGACGAACCACGGATGATCTTCGATTTCGATCATCTCCACCAGTTCCCCGTCAGGACTGAGTCCGCTGATCTTCAGCCCGTGCCGTGTGAGGATACCCCGGTATGCATTATTAAATTCATACCGGTGCCTATGTCTTTCCGATAACTCTTTGTTCCCATATGCTTTCAGTGCGTTCGTCCCTTCTTTGAGAACACAGGGATAAGCTCCGAGTCTCATAGTGCCGCCCTTGTGTGAACTCTCT
This sequence comes from Thermodesulfovibrionales bacterium, assembly GCA_022865525.1. Lineage (GTDB taxonomy): Bacteria > Nitrospirota > Thermodesulfovibrionia > Thermodesulfovibrionales > SM23-35 > JALHSV01. Next base: position 1,473 of record JALHSV010000421.1, on the reverse strand, counting down.
GAACGAACTTCGACGCCCTCTTTTTTATAGTCGTACCAACGTTCCATGAGATAAATGACAGGATCCTTTGTGTTCAGGTCAAATTCTGTGCTGTTTGCAGAGAGACCGCAGACATTCCTGGCAAATTCAATAACAGCGCATTGCATACCCAAACAGATGCCGAAGTACGGTATCTTCTTCTCCCGGGCAAATTTAATTGCCTTTACTTTTCCTTCGATTCCCCGGTAACCGAACCCGCCCGGTACCAGGATTCCATCAACTTCGGACAGGAATCTCTCAGGACCATGCACCTCTATTTCTTCTGAATCTATCCATTGAAGGTTCACCCGGGCATCATTTGCGATGCCTCCGTGGATAAGGGCTTCCATAAGACTTTTGTATGAATCCTTCAATCCGGTGTACTTGCCGACTATCGCAATCGTGACTTCATTTTTTGGTTCTTTAATTTTTCTCACAATATCTTTCCACGGGGAAAGATCGGGTTCAATCGGATTCAGGTTAAATTTCTTGCTTATCAGGTGATCGAGCCCTTCATAATGGAGCATCAGTGGCACTTCGTATATCGTATCAACATCCCGTGCAGCGATGACGGCATCTACGTCAAGATTGCAGTGGATGGCGATCTTCTTCTTTACGTCGGGGGGCAACGGCCACTCGGTCCGGCATAAAATAATGTCCGGCTGTATACCGATCCCCCTGATTTCCTTGACACTATGCTGTGTGGGTTTTGTTTTGATCTCGCCCGCTGTTTTTATATACGGAATGAGGGTGAGGTGAATATAGAGGACATTCTCCCTGCCGACATCATACCGGATTTGACGTATCGCCTCAAGGAAGGGAAGACTTTCGATGTCTCCGATAGTCCCGCCGATCTCAACAATAACGACATCATAACCATCACTGACAGATTTAATAGCCCGCTTAATCTCGTCTGTGATATGAGGGATGACCTGAACCGTTTCCCCAAGATAATCCCCCCGGCGCTCCTTTGTGATGACATTATAGTAAATCTTGCCTGTGGTAAAGTTGTTTGCCTGTGACGTCCGTATAGACGTGAATCGTTCATAGTGCCCGAGATCCAGATCTGTCTCAGCGCCGTCATCAGTGACATATACCTCTCCATGCTGAAACGGGCTCAGGGTGCCGGGATCGACATTAATATACGGGTCTAACTTCTGGAGTGTCACCTTCAATCCTTTGGCTTCAAGGAGTGCACCCGTTGCAGCCGCCGCAATACCTTTCCCGAGAGCCGAGACGACCCCGCCGGTTACAAAGATGTATTTAGACATTTTCCCACCCTCTCAATATCTTCAGGGGTATCTACCCCATACGTTTCAAAGAATGTCTCTCTGATTTTAATCTTCATTCCGTTTTCAAGTGCCCGTAACTGCTCGAGTTTCTCAACTCTCTCCAGGCCCGTCTGTTCCATCCCTGCGAGTGCAAGAAGGATATCACGCCTGTAACTGTAAATGC
>JALHSV010000420.1 GCA_022865525.1 Thermodesulfovibrionales bacterium | reverse complement strand
GCTTATCATGGACGAAATAATCATTCACTTTCTTCAGACAAATCCGATACTCGCAAAATGTAATCTCACAGAGCAGGACATGAACGAACTCGCCAACCTTCTCAGAAAACACTGTATTTCACCGCACGTCGAACGGGTCGTGAGGATGGTCGAAGAGGTCATCAGCATAGACCCTACCCTCGAATGGAAGGAGATTTTGGAAGCCGCCGCAAAGAAAATTGTTCAATTCCTCCATGCAGATGGCGCCTCTATTCGTATTTTTGATCCCGAAACAGACAGGCTCGTCGCCTTTGGTTCATTCCAGTATTATTCTGAAACAGGCAGACAAAAAAATATCCCTGTAGAAAAGTCTGTTGCCGGCAAGGTAATCAAGAGCGGCAGGAGTTATCTGGTGCCGAACATTCTGCTCGAACCGGATTATATGAACAAGGATGTGGTCAAAGAGCTTGGATTAAACTCACTGATGGCAGTACCGATCATGATTCCGGGATTCCTTGAAAGTGAACATAGCATACAGGGCAGCATTCAGATATATTACCGGGAGATAGACAGGGAATTTGACCCTCTTGAGGTGGCCAATGCCGAACTGCTGGCGAGAAGGGTCAGTTATGTACTTGCAAAGAAACGAATCCTTAACCTGCAGAGACTGAATATCCAGAAAGAAAAGATTGTTGAGAAGATTTTCGTTAAGCTCAGCCATCGTGAAGGGATCAAGATGAAGGATGTCTTCAGTATGATGATACCCGAGCTTGTCAATATCATCCAGGTACAGAGCTGCACGCTTTTCTCCGTATCATCTGACAGGAAGCATGTCCAGATCGAACTCGAGTATCCTTCAGATCAGGAAATCCATGAAATCTGCTGTGTTTATTCTGTGAAGGATCATCCATATTTTGATGCGTTATTACATGATACGGAAAAGCGTGATGATTATGCATACGAGAGGATTACCCCGTCGTATATTCTCATTAAAGACCCGTTAAAGAGCAGGTTGTCGAATGATGAATTGAAACGGTATGCAGCCCGTCAGAACGTCAACTCTGTTCTCCTCATTCCGCTGAAGGCAATGAACGAAATCAATTACTTTCTGGTCTTTTATGCCAAGGACCGCCGGCAGGAATTCACCGAATATGAGATAGACCTCCTGAGCTTCTTCGGGAAAGAGATCATGAAGGCATTGAGGATTGAGAAACTGGATGACGTCCTCCATGATTTCAAGAACCCTGCGGTTGCGATAGCAGGATTTGCCAAACGGACAAAGAAACTTCTGGAAAATGAAGACCTCGCGAGTGTTAAGGAAAAGCTGTCAGAGTATCTCGACATCATTATTCAGGAGAGTGTCAGGATGCAGGAACTTGCCATATACCCGAACATCGAGGGACGTGAACGGGAAGTGGACCTTTCGGAGACCCTCAGAAGGCGTTTCAAGATTAACGAAGAAGCAATACGGGAACAGAGGAGAATGAACATACATCTCATAGACGATAAACGTGAGCCGGGCCTTCAGATCTATTGCTCCCCATTGGGCCTGGAGCGTGTACTTGATAATCTGCTTGATAATGCCACAAAAGCAATTCCTGAAGAGGGAGGCGAGCTTTCAATAAAAAGTTACCGCAGCGGAGATATGGCTGCTTTTGAGATCCGGAATACCGGGAAGATACCTGAAGAGAGCATCGGGCAGATCAAGAAAGGAGAGGTGAAAGGACGCGGTCTCAATATTATTTATCGCTTCATACAGGCAAACCACGGGAAGCTTGATGTCTTCACCGATAATGATTCAACAATCTTTCGTGTCATGATTCCCCTCCATCAATAAAATCTCCCCAAAAACTATCGCCTCTTCCCCATAATATTCCTTAGTATTCTGAGAAAGATATTACTCTGGAGTCTGTCAATATAACAGAGCTTTGCCGGCTGTCTGACGATGTCTGAAAGAGTCGGATAGATATGTACGGCAGAATAAATTTTATAAAAAGGGATACCAAGGCTTTTTGTTAGCTGTGCCTCGTGGATCAGATCACCCGCGTGCTTTCCGAGGATGTGTGCCCCAATGAGCGTGCCTCTTGAATCACAGATGAATTTGCTGATTCCTGTCTCAATCCCGTCAGTTCTCCCGCGGTCAGTATTTTTATACTCATGCCGGTATATCCGTATTCTGTCTCCAAGCTTTTCGCGCGCTTCCTGTTCTGTTAACCCTGCATGAGCAAGTTCCGGATCGGTAAAAGTACACCATGCCACATGCCGGTAATCTACTTTCTTTTGAAAAGGAAGGAGGGCATTTCTCGTCGCGATGACCGCCTGATACTCTGCCATATGAGAGAACCGGTACGGACCGACCACATCACCGCATGAGTAAATGTTTGAAGCGGTGGTCTGGAGCCTTTCATTTGTTTTGATCCCCTGTGCACTATATTCTACGCCCGCCTTTTCGAGATTGAGACCCTGTACATTCGGTTTTCTTCCAATAGCGATCAGCACTGCGTCTGCATCTATCGTACCCGGGCGATTTTTTTCATCCTGATACGCGAGAACGACCCGTCCATTTTCACAGAAATACCGGAGAGGTTTTATTTTTGTAAGGAGCGTAATACCTTCTCCCTGGATATTTTGGGAAAGCATATCAGCAAGTTCCCTGTCTTCCCTGATGAGAATCCTGTCAGCCGTTTCCAGAATATGGACACGAACCCCTAAACGGTGGAAAGCCATAGCGAGCTCTGTACCAATTGGACCCCCTCCGAGAACGATCATCGATGCCGGGAGTTTTTCGATATCAAAGATCGTTCTGTTCGTATGATACGGTACTGCATCCAAACCCTGGATGTCTGGGATAAAAGGAGATGAACCGGTGGAAATCATATATTTTTTTGCAGAAAGTATCTTATCCCCCAGGGCTATTCTGTGATTGTCGATGAATTGAGCTTCTCCAAAAAAAATATCGATACCGATTTTTGTAAATGTCTCAGGAGTATGTCCGTCGTACACCCTCTTCACCACGGAACGCACATGCTCCATCACGTGATCTGTGTCCAGAGAGATATCTGTGTTCTGCAGAAGTCCGAACTTTCCGGTATTTTTTATCTGATGGGCTATCGTGCTTACTTTGATAAGTGTTTTGCTGGGAATACACCCGAACCACGTACAGTCTCCCCCCAGCCTATTCTTCTCAATAAGTGCTACTTTTTTCCCCAGTCCCTGCGCCATCTTTGCTGACACGAAACCTGCAGCCCCTCCGCCTAACACGATAAGATCATAATCAAATTTTTTCATCTTGTATTTCCTTACAGATTGTTAGCTTATAATATCTCTCACCGGTAAACCTCAATATAACGAATAAATGATACCGAACTTTCATCCGTATTATCCGAGTCATTCATGATAGCCAGGCCAGCTTGAGGTGGTGGTGATTCTCCGAACGCTTTTCGATAATCCTCCACAATATGGATGTCCTCATCCTGCCACGTACCTGCTTTCTGACTCCCTCTTTCAAGGATGATCATTTTGGCCTTATCTGTATACGGACTGGTAATGATGGACTCGTTGTCTTCTTTGCTCGACCATACATAACTCAGCGTGCTGTAAGGAGGATCATAACCGTACAATTTTCTAACAAGACTATTCCTGAGTTTTCCGAAAAACCCTGACTTCTCCTTATCATACTCAAAGATGATATAAATACGGATCGGATAATCATCTCCGGCTTTTGTCTTTGGATCTGCCCCGGCATATACGTTGCTTACCTTCCAGTTCCATTTGACCCGCGGATACTCATAGACGTTGAATGTTTCCTTGTGTAAAAGCGCAGAAGCAGAGGCATTACTCTCTGCTCTGAGGTAATGCTCATTGCCGTGCCGCTCAATGGCATAGGAAGTATATTTCTTTATTTTCGGAAAATAAAATGGCTTCCAGTTTTCAAGATTGTTAAACTCCTCACGGAAGAAAACCTTTCTTTCCTCCGCATGTGAGTTTGCTGTTAATAGAATCAGGATGAGAAAAAGGATAAGAAAATATTTATTGTTCAGTCTCGTCAACGGGGATTGACGCTCACGAATTTATTTCCCCTGTACCCTGAGGAATTTCCGTTTTCCGACTTTGAAAAGGTAATTTCCCGCCGGCAATTTTGCATCGGGGTCATCCACCTTCTGATCATCTACCGTGACGCCTCCCTGCTTGATAAGCCTCATAGCTTCACCCGTGCTCGATGTCAGGCCGGAAAGCTTCATGATCTTCGGTACCCACATTTCGTTCCCTTCCCATATGATATCGACCGCAGGAATTTCGTCAGGAAGGCCTTTCTGCTGAAAGATGTGTTCAAACTCTTCCTTGACCCTCAAGGCTTCCTCTTTGCTCCAGTAGCGTTCCACAATCTCAAGAGCAAGATTCTCCTTTGCATGCTTTGGATGAACAGCACCCTTCTTTATTCCTTCTTTAAGCGAGGAGATATCTTCCAGTGAAATATGGCTCAGTAATTCATAATACCTGAGCATGAGCTTGTCGCTTACAGACATTATCTTGCCGTACATTTCTTTCGGAGGCTCTGTAATGCCAATGTAATTCCCCAGACTCTTGCTCATTTTTTTCACTCCATCAAGACCTTCGAGCAATGGCATGAGGACAATGCATTGCGGTTCCTGACCGTATTCTTTCTGAAGCTCCCTGCCGACAATCAGGTTGAATTTCTGATCTGTGCCTCCAAGTTCCACGTCAGCCTGAAGCGCCACGGAATCAAATCCCTGGATCAAAGGATACATGAATTCGTGGATACCGATAGGATTCTGATTTATCCACCGCTGCTTGAAATCCTCCCGTTCCAGCATCCGCGCAACCGTATAGGTGCTGGTGAGTTGTATCATCTTTGATGAATTCATCTGCGACATCCACTCTGAATTGAAAACAACTCTGGTCTTTTCAGGATCAAGAATCTTGGATATCTGATCCCTGTAGGTTTTGGCATTTTCAAGCACATCTTCTTTTGTGAGGGGCTTCCGCATCTCGCTCTTTCCGCTCGGGTCCCCGATCATCCCGGTAAAATCACCGATGAGGAAGATCACCTCATGCCCGAGTTCCTGAAACTGTCTCATTTTTTCGAGTAACACGGTATGGCCGAGATGAATGTCCGGTGCGGTTGGATCAAACCCTGCCTTGATTTTGAGCGGCCTGTTTTCGTTAGAGGACTTTTCGAGCTTCTTCAGGAAGTCTGCCTCAACAATAATCTCGACAGCACCCCTTTTGATCACCTCAAGTTGTTCAAGCGGTTTCAGCATGACAGATATGATAAAATTTGTTCCCGCTGCAGGTCAATCACCAGCTCAGGATCTCAGTCTCAGCATCTTGAGAAGAATACCGAGGTACTTGTTGAAAGGATTATTTCTTTTGAGGAACGCAAAAACAGGTGAACTTCTGATGCCGAGTCTGTGCAATTCATCGGCAATTTCTTCATTCGAACCATACTTGAGACCTTCCCTGAAATTTCGAATGGCTTCCTCTCTTTTTTTTATGAGAAGATAAATCCTGCCGAGATTGAGATAGTGAACAGGGTTCTCCGGTTCTTTTCTGAGGCTTTCTTCACACCATGAGATTCCCTTGGTCAGGAGGCCCCGTTCTTTTGCCATGCAGAATGCCAGGTAGGAACGGGCAGAAGGATTGTCTTCTGTTTCTGCAGCCTTTTCAAACCAGGAGAGTGCTGAAAGCGTGTCGCCCTTACTAAGCGCTTCCCGCCCTTTATCGATAGAGGTTACATTTTCGCTCTCGGTCATTATGACCTATATAATACCCGAATTCTGCTTTAAAATGCAGGCAACTTCAGCCTGATTTATTTGTACAATATGCTACAATTATGAGAAATTTACGCACTATCTGTTCAGTCGAAATCAGGAGACACATACATTGATACGGTTTTTTAATACCTTAGGAAAGAAGCTCGAAATATTCCGCCCTGTTGAAAAAAGAGTGGTGAACATATTCACCTGTGGCCCTTCTGTTTACCAAAGGGCTCATATCGGCAATTTCAGGACATTTTTGTTCGAAGATGTCCTCGCGCGATACCTT
>JALHSV010000419.1 GCA_022865525.1 Thermodesulfovibrionales bacterium | reverse complement strand
GCCGTATTTTCAACCCTCAAAAAAAAGGAGTATATATGATCTCAAAGATTCTTGTTCCGACAGACGGGTCAAAACCTGCACGGAAGTCAGTTGAATATGCAGTTGAGTTTGCACGACAAACGGGTGCAACAATTGTCTTACTGAGCGTTGTTGATAAGAGCGCATTTGTTCCGCAGGCAATGCCTGCGCCTTCACCTGCGCGGATCGTGGAACCAATCGAGGATTATCTGACGCGTGCAGCCCAGTCGTATCTTGAAAAAGCCAAGAAGCTCTGTATTGATGGCGGTGTGCCATCAAAACGGGTAATCAGGTCCGGCCACCCTGTAGAAGGGATCATCAAGGAGGCACAGAAATCACATGTTGATCTCATTATTATCGGTTCGCACGGCAGAAGTGCCCTGAAGGCAGCGGTACTCGGCAGTGTCACCTTTGGCGTCATCAGTAAAGAAACAACCATACCGGTGCTCGTAGTAAGAAAATAAGGGAGGGGATATTGTAATATAATATGCTTTATTTTATGACTCTGTAAAAAACAAGGGAGGGTGTTATGGTCAAAATTTATTACGATAAAGATGCAGATACAAAGGTTCTGAAGAAGAAAAAGATTGCTGTTATGGGATACGGAAGCCAGGGACATGCCCATGCCAACAATCTCCGGGAAAGCGGTGCTGATGTTATCATTGGTGTCAAAAAAGGCGGGGCTGGCTGGGGAAAGGCCGAAAAAGCAGGGTTTCAGGTATTCATCCCTTCAGAAGCTGCCGGGAAAGCCGACATCATCATGATGCTTGTGCCGGACGAGTACATGGCGGATATCTATAAAGCAGAGATTGCTCCGCATATCAGGAAGGGGACGTATCTCGGATTCGCCCACGGCTTCAATATCCATTTTGGACAGATTGTACCTTCTGCCGATATTAATGTGTTTATGGTAGCTCCAAAAGGTCCGGGACATCTTGTCAGGTTCGAGTATACAAAAGGCAGCGGTGTGCCATGTTTGATAGCTGTCCATCAGGATCCTTCAAAGGATACGAAGAAAATCGCACTGGCTTACGCTTCCTCAATCGGCGGCGGAAGAGCAGGTGTCATAGAAACGAGTTTCAGGGAAGAGACCGAGACAGATTTGTTTGGTGAGCAGGTTGTGCTGTGCGGAGGCCTTACGTCTCTCATTGCAGCCGGTTATGAGACCCTTACCGAAGCGGGGTATTCACCGGAGATGGCATACTTTGAATGCCTCCATGAGGTTAAACTTATTGTGGATCTTATCTATGAAGGCGGAATCTCCAATATGAGATATTCGATCAGTAATACCGCCCAATATGGGGACATCACACGGGGACCGCGAATCATCACTGATGAGACAAAGAAAGAAATGCGCACGATCCTGAACGAGATACAATCCGGTCAGTTCGCGAAAGAGTGGATTCTTGAATGCAGGGCAAACAAACCGGTATTCAACGCACTGACAAAGAAAGGGGAGGACCATCCGATCGAGGAAGTTGGAGCAAAGCTCAGGGCGATGATGCCATGGCTCAAAAAAGGGAAGCTGGTAGATAAATCGAAGGCATGAAGTTCGCCCCGGAAGGGTATCCATTTATCTTCAGTTCACTTCTCTTTTCAGGAATTGCAGCCATTGTACTCTTGTGGGTGCTCAGGAATTCACATAGTTCTTTCATAATTTCCCTGACTCTTTTTCTCTCGGGTTTATCTCTTGTCCTCACGTTTTTCATGGCTTTTTTTTTCAGGGATCCGGATCGGATTATCCCCGGAGGTGAGGGACTCCTCGTATCACCGGCAGATGGAAAGGTGATACGTATCGAAGATGTTGCTGAAAAACGGTATCTCAATGCTGAAGTAAAGGAAATCAGTATTTTTATGTCACCGCTTGATGTCCATGTGAACCGGGCTCCCTGCGATGGAAAAGTTGTTGCTGTGCGCTACTCTCCGGGTAAATTTATGGCGGCATACAGGGATGATGCATCGGTAAAGAATGAGAATATTGTCATGGTTATGGACAGCGGGAAAGGAAAGGTGCTCGTTAGGCAGGTTGCAGGGTTTGTTGCCCGGAGGGCAGTCTGCCGGGCAAAAGAAGGTGATTTTTTGAAACGGGGCGAAAGATACGGCCTCATTAAATTCAGTTCACGGCTTGATGTGTATCTGCCGAAGGATGCCGAGATTAAGGTGAACCTGGGTGATAGAGTAAAGGCAGGAGAGACTATCATAGCCGTAGACAGAAGACAGTGAACAGTAGACAGTGGACAGCCAAGAGAAGGTAGCCGCAGGCTTTAGCCTGCGTTTACATAAAGAATTCATTAATACAGCAACCAATAGACCGGGAGGAATAGTATGAGCGGAGTTCCTAAGGGTGCAATTTTACAGAGGGACAAAGAGACCTATGCAATCGTGCCAAGGATACCCATGGGTATCCTGACTCCGGATATCCTTGAGAAGCTGGCACAGGTTGCACGCAGATACAAGGTGCGGATCATCAAGATTACATCCGGTCAACGTATCGCGCTGGTGGGATTCAAAGCCGGGGATATCGGGAAGGTCTGGAAAGATCTTGATATTGAGGTCGGACCCGCCGAGGGCTTATGTGTTCATTATGTCCAGTCGTGCCCCGGAACAGAAACGTGCAAATTCGGCCAGGGAGACTCTCTCGGCCTTGCAGCAAAGATTGAAAAAATGTTTGTCGGCAGGGAAAACATGGTTCCCGGGAAAACAAAATTCGGAATATCAGGCTGCATGCTGAACTGTGCAGAAAGCTATCTCAGGGATTTGGGTGCATTTGCGACACCGAAGGGCTGGACGGTTGTCGTCGGTGGCAATTCCGGAGGCAGGCCGCGCATCGGAGATGCGATTGAAGAAAACCTGACTGACGAAGAGGTTCTTTCGCTGCTTCAGAAGTGCCTTGATTATTATGCGAAGAACGCAAAATCACGAGAGAGAATACCACGGTTTATCGAGCGGATAGGAGTAGAGGAATTCAAGAAAGCGGTGCTGTAATAAAACCGTTTTCCCCCCTTTTGTCAATTTTCTCGCATCATTTATTTCTATCTTTATCGTTATCTTTCTGAATCGTCAATTCGTAGCGGATCAATTGACAGGGAGGCTTTGGCAAAGGCGATGAAGCTGAGAGCAGACCAGAAAATCATTCTCGCACAAACAATAGGATATCCCAAAAAAATAGGAAAAGATCTCTCTGTTGCTATTAACTGTCTCATAGTAGTATTTACAGATTCTTTCCCTTCCCCGTCATGCCCGAGGTCCTCAGTCGGGCATCCATTTCCCGG